>JBIIMR010000008.1:0-15175 GCA_044337895.1 Alphaproteobacteria bacterium | reverse complement strand
AGACCCATCATCAATAATAATAAATTCAAAATCCTTATATGTTTGATTCAAAGTGCTATCAATGCTCTCCCTTATATATTTTTCACCATTATACACACGCAGAATGCAAGAAACTTTTATCTTTTTTTCTTCTAACATTTTTTAAAAACCTCTCAAAAATTCACACTCAAAAAATTCACCCACAACAAAAATCTTACAACTAAAATACTACCACAATAAAACCTAAATAATCAACAAAATATTTACAAATAAATATTTATCATATATTGTTTATTTGTAATTTTATTAACAATTAAATAATGATAAATTAAGCTTAATATACTTATTTTAACAAGGGAGAAATTGAATTTTATGGAAAATAATTCACAAATAACTTTAGAGCTCCAAAACATTAACAAAATATACGATGGTATCAAGATTTTAGATAACATTTCATTGCAAATTCAAAGGGGAGAAATTTTATCATTAATAGGAAGCTCAGGGGCAGGAAAGTCTACCCTACTAAAGTGTATGAATTTATTAACCATTCCAACAGAAGGTAAAATAATAATAAGCGGAGAAGAAATCAAACTCAAAATAAACAAAATAACAAAAGAACAAGAGCTATTAAAAGAAGATCAAATTATCAATATTCGTAAAAAAGTAGGATTTGTATTTCAAAATTTTAATTTATGGAATCACCGCACAATTTTAGAAAACATTACAGAAGCTCCAATTTATGTATTAAATAAATCCAAACAAGAGGCAGAGGAAATAGCAACATACTGGCTAAACAGAGTAAATCTATATCATAAAAAAAATGCTTATCCCTATGAACTTTCAGGAGGCCAGCAACAAAGAATCGCAATTGCAAGGGCACTCTCAATGTCTCCCCCAATACTTTTAATGGACGAACCAACTTCAGCACTAGATCCAGAAAATGTAAAAGATGCGGTATCTTTTATAAAGTCCTTAGCAGAAGATGGAACTACTATTGTTTTAGTAACCCATGAGATGTCTTTTTGTAAAGTAATTTCCAAAAGAATCGCTTTTTTAGATGCAGGTAAAATAGAAGCCCTTGGTAGTGTTGATGAAATTTTCAAAAATCCACAATCAAAAAGATTAGAGCTTTTTCTTAGCCATTTTTTAAACAGCAATTAAAAACATTTAAACCACATAGGTTCAACAATGATAAAACTTACAAACACTTTAATTGAAGTTACAGGAAAAGATAGTTTTAAATTTTTACAAGGATTAGTAACAAATGATATTAATCTACTAAATTCAAACTTATCAAATACAATTTACAGCCTTATATTAACACCAAAAGGAAGATATTTATTTGATATTTTTATTTATCAAATAAACAATGAATCTTTTTTATTAGAGGTAGAGGAACAAGATGCTAACTTTTTATTAGAAACATTAAAAAAATATACTCTTTTATCCAAAATAACATTTTCATTAAAAGAAAATTTAAATAGTTATTATATAATACCCACAATAAACAACAATAGTTACCAAGAAAATATAATCCAAGATACAAGAACAAACAATCTAGGGCACAAAATTATAACAGAAAAACAACTTCCAGCCACAGATTCTTATCAAAATTATTTAACCTACCTTTATAATCAAGGAATTCCAACCAGCACTATTTTAATTAAAGAAAAAACAATACCAATAGAGGTAGGTTTTGATGAACTAAATGCTATATGTTATAAAAAAGGATGCTATTTAGGTCAAGAATTCACAAATAGTGCAAAAAGAAAATTAGCAATAAAAAAAAGATTGCTACAAGCAACAACAAGTAACTACAATAATATACAAATAAAAGATGAGATTATTAACAATAATCAAGAAAAAATTGGAGAAATAATTTATATCAACAAAGATACAAAAACAATTTTAATTTTAGGATTAATAAAATTTTTAGATTCACAAAATTTAAGCATCAATAATCAAAAAATAACTTTAGTAAAACCAACCCACACAACTCATTTCACTTTAGAGTAAATTTTCTTACTTATTCTAAAGCTTCCCTAACACTAATTTCTATTGTTTTATAATCTCTTTTTAGTGTTTTATTTGGCTTTTTCACTTTATTTTGATCTATTTTTTTAGATTTATTTTTAACATTATTTTTATTTTTTATTTTTATATTTTTTTTATTGTCTTTTTTTACTTTTCTTTTATCTAATTTTCTTTTACCTGCTTTTTTTTTCTCAACCTTGCTTTTATAAGAGGCTTTCCCAATCTTATTTTTTTTAACAACTGTTTTTTTACCATTATTTACAGAAGATTTAACAATTTTGCTATTATTTTTTTCATCATTGTTTTTAGGTTTAATATTACTCGGTGGCTTTATCTCTTCTTTTTGAAATTTGCCTGCCATTTCATTTTCTACAATCGGATTAACAGAAGAATTAACATGTAGCTGATCCAAAACAATATTTGGATCTACTTTCTCTTCTACAGATTTGTTATCTTCTAAAAAAGGATTTTTTATAAAATCTTCTTCATCATTTTTAGCATTATCATCCTTAACCCAAATAGTTTGTAACTCTTCAGTAGATTTATTATCAAATTGCCTTTCTTCATTTTTTAAATAGAATTTTTTGGGATTTTTTTTATAATCCTGCAAGATTTTTACCAAATCTTCTTTACCTTCATATTTAGCTTTTGCCAACGGAGTAAAACCATTTTTATCTTTAATATCATCCCTAGCATGATTTTCTAATAATACTTCTAACATATTTATATCAGATATCCAAACCGCATAATGCAAAGGAGTAAACCCATTTTCAGGATTTACAAAATTAATATCATAACCATTATTAATCAAAATTTGCACAATTTTAGGATTTCCAGAAAACAAAGCAGCAGAAAGAGCACTACCAAAAGTATTATCGACATAATTAACATCAACATTACCTTTAAGAGCATTCCTCAAAGCAGTTTCATTTCCTTCAAAAGCCAATTTATTGATATTTTGATTCGCAAACAAACTTCCATTATTAATAAAAAAAACACCAAAATAAACTGCTAAAAAAAGCAGTATTTTCTCAAAAGCAACCATTATAACTATCTCCAATTTTAGATTAAAAACATAACCAATATTAACAATATTAAGTTAATTTCTCTAAAACCCCCACAAATATTTTTTATTTTTTATTTTTATATTATAACAATAATAACCATTTCCAATTCATTTTTCAATAACTAAATTAAATATTTAATTTAACTTTACAAAATTTTCATTTTATCTTTTACAAGCTTTAATAATAACAGCCTATTATTTCTTTTTTCCAAATTTTTATCATTTACCAATATTTTATCAAAAAATAAGGTTGTATTCTCTATAATTTTACTATTTTTTATTTTTATTAGTAATTCATCAATATTATCAATTTCTATAGCAAAATTATCTAAACTATTAAATAATTTTTTTTCTTCTTCTTCAAATATTTTTAAATTTAATCTTCCAGTTATTTTGTCCAATTCTTTTCCTGCAACATTTTCTATTCTTAATACCAAAGATCTGATATTTTGAAATACTTCATTATCAAAATAATTATTCAAAATTGTTAGTTTATCAAATATTTTATAAAAAGAAATTTTCTGCTTCCATAAATCAAAGTAATGATTTAAATTTTGTATAATTGCCTTATTATAATTATCTTTTTCTAGTTTATGTTGTAAAAATTCCACAAATCTATTTTCTAAAAAATCACAAACCTTAACATCAAAACTATTAAATTTAATATCAAATTTAAAATCAATTAGAATTCTAAATATCCCATTTGCAATTCTTCTAAGCCCAAGCATATCAGAAGAAGAGGAATACAAAACGCCACATTCAAAAAAAATTTGCAAAGAAATCAACTTATCTATAATAGAAAGCTTAGCGGCAAGTATCGTTGAAGGCAAACTATCATCTGCAAATAAAGGTTTATAATGCTCCCTAATAAAATCATAATTTTTATTATTTTTATTCCAAACTTCTAAGTAGTATTTACCCATAATACCTTGTAATTCAGGAATTTCATTAACAACTTTAGAAATTAAATCAACTTTTAATACAGATATTTCATAGTCTAAATTTTCATCAAAAATTATTTTAGCTGTTTTTTGCATAATATGAACTTTATCAAGATATGTAAAGTTTTGATAAAAAACTTTTGTATTTAACTCTTCTGTTGTTATTGCAAACTTTAAATCTTCTTTATAAAAAAATAAAGCATCTTCTAATCTCGCTTTTACTACTTTTTGATTGCCTAAAATAATATTATTTTCAAGTAATTTATTTCCAAAATTATTAGCAACAATAATAAATTTATTAGATATTTTACCATTTTTTTCAAACAAATTAATATATTTTTGATTACTCACAATAACAGAAACAATTAATTCTTGTGGTAATTCTAAATATTTTTTATCAAATTCTGCAACAAAAAAACAAGGATACTCAACCAAATAACATAACTCTTCTAATAAACTATTATTTTCTAAATATTCTAAAGATAGTTCTTTTGCAATGTTATTAATTTCTTGTAGAATGATATTTTTTCTTTGCTTAAAATCAATAATAACAAAATTATTTTTCAAAAATTCAAAATATTCAACAGAAGATTCCACACCCAATTTTTTTTCACTTAAAAATCTATGCCCTTTAACAGTATTATTTGCTTTTATTCCTGCAAACTGAAAATCTAAAACTTCACCCCCATAAATTGCTAAAATATTTCTAATAGGTCTCGCCCATTTTATTTTAGATTCATTCCAAGACATAGATTTTAAAAATTTTATTTCTAAAAAAATTTCTTCTAATATTTTAGGTAATTTATTTTTTAAATTAAATTCTTCTTTTTTAGTTTCTGCAAAAAAATAACCATTTTTAATTTTTAGAACATTTTTTTCTTCTATTCCATACCCACAAGACTTTAAAAAACCTTCAATTGCTTTTGCATTAGCACCCTCTTTCGGACCTCTTTTTTCTTCTCCTCCCAAAACTATTTCATCACTCAAGCCATCAATTACAATAGCAATTCTTTGATTTGTAGAATAAAGTTCAATTTTGCCATATTTAATTTCATATTTTTTCAACAATAAAGAAACAATATTTTTAAAATCATCTTCACATTTTTTTTGTAATTTATAAGGAACTTCTTCTGTAAATATTTCAACTAATAATTCATTTCCATACATTTTTTTACTTCCCTTGCAATAACATATACAATTCACAACATTTTTTTACCATTTCCCTAATCTCTAATATATATCCCGCCCTCTGACTAACAGATAAAGCACCCCTAGAATCTAATAAATTAAAAACATGTGAAGACTTAACAACCATATGATATGCTACTGTTACATTGTTTTTTTCAATAAGCTTATTAACTTCTGTTTTTAACATTCTAAATTGCTCCATTAAATCTTTTACATCTGCCAATTCAAAATTATAAATAGAAAAATCTTTCTCAGCTTGTAAAAATATATCCCCATAAGTAACACCCTCAGAATAAGGTAAATCATAAACATTATCAACATTCAAAACATACATTGCAATCCTTTCTAATCCATAAGTAATCTCAACAGGAACAACCCTACACTCAATACCACCCATTTGTTGAAAATAAGTAAATTGTGTTATTTCCATACCATCACACCATACTTCATATCCCACACCAAAAGCACCAAGAGTAGGACTTTCCCAATCATCAAAAACAAATCGAATATCGTGTTCTTTATAGTTTATACCAATTTCTTTCAAACTATCTAAATAAATTTGCTGTGAATTATCAGGATTAGGCTTTAAAAGAACCTGAAACTGATAATAGTGAGAAAGTCTATTAGGACTTTCTCCATACCTAGAATCCGTTGGTCTTCTACAAGGCTGCACATATGCAACACTAATTTTTTTATCATTTAATGAGTTAAAAACAGTCATAGGATGAAAAGTCCCCGCCCCCATTTCTAAATCATAAGACATAATCAAATTACAACCATTTTTAATCCAATAATTTTGTAACTTTAATATTATTTCTTGAAAATTTTTTGGTTTATTTCCCATTTTAAATTTTTACCTTTAAAAAATTTTTATTAACACAATCAATTAAATTATAACAAACAATTTCCATTTCTGCAATCAACATATTCGTGTAATATTTTTCCCAATTTACAAAAATTTAGATTGAAAATAAAAAAAATAAATATTATATTATAAATAAATAATTGTAATAGGCAAACAAATTAAAAATAATAATAACTATTTCTAAAGGATATACAAAAGCAAACCATGTCAAATAATTTTTTTAACAAACTAAATTTTCCTAACTTTGCGAAAGAAGGTTATATTTTTATTGCTATTGGAATAGTTTTTACAATTTTTATTACTTTTTTTTCCAACACTTTAGGTCTTTTAAGTTTATTTTTAACTGCTTGGTGTTGTTATTTTTTTAGAGATCCAATTCGTTGTATTCCAAATATTGAGGGTTCTATAGTTTCCCCTGCCGATGGTAAAGTAATAACTATAGATTATAAAACACCACCAGAAGAATTGGGAATTAACCCCGCAGAAGAAATGCTACGAATTTGTATTTTTATGGATGTTTGTAATGTCCATGTTAATAGAATTCCAATTTCAGGAACAATTAACAAAATCGCCTATTCACCAGGTAGATTTTTTAATGCATCCCTAGATAAAGCAAGTATCCATAATGAAAGAATGTCCTACAAATTAGAAACAGAAAACGGAGATACAGTTATATTTACACAAATAGCAGGATTAATAGCTAGAAGAATTGTAACCTACAAAGAAGAAGGCTCTAAAGTAGAAACAGGTGAAAGATTTGGAATGATAAAATTTGGTAGCCGTGTAGATGTTTATCTCCCAAAGCATTATAAACCACTTGTCTTTACAGGTCAAATTACAATAGCAGGAGAAACAATTCTTTCTAACATGTTTTATGATGGTAAAGATTTAGAACACAATAAAATTTAATTTAAAACAAACAAAAATAAATATAAAAATAATTAATTTATAAATAAGTAGATTTCCCATGTTAAATTTTATTATAAAAAATTCAGCAAACTTATTAACCTTGTTATCTTTGATGTCTGGAATATCAGCAATTTTATTTAGTTTCACTTTTAATCTTTCTGCAGCTTTAAGTTGCATTTTTATCTCTGTAATTTTAGATTTTTTAGATGGTAAAGTAGCAAGACTAACCAATTCTCAATCCCCTCTAGGATTAGAATTAGATTCTTTTGCCGATTTAATTGTTTTTGGAGTAGCTACTTCACTAATAAACTACAATTTTTTATTCAACCTTAACTATAATAATTATTTATTCTCACATACACTATACATTAATTTTATAATGTATAGTATTACCTTAATTTTCCCAGTTTTTAGTTGTTTAAGGCTTTCTATATTTAACATAAAAGAAAGAATTTCACAAAATAGCAACAAATATTTTTCAGGTATTCCAACTCCTGCAGCTTCATTATTATCATTTTTCCCATTATTGCTAGAATATGTTTTTAACATTAAAATATATAATGAAATATATTTTATTTATATTTTATTTATAGCAATTACAATGATTATACCAATAAAAACCCCCTCCCTTAAAAATTTTTCCACAACAGTATTTTTAAACAAACTATTAAATAAATTATTCATTTTTTTAAATATCTTATTGACAATAATTATCTTATTAAGTATATATATATCATACAATTATATTTTAATGCTATTTGTTATAATTTCAATTTTTATATTAATTTACATATTATTTATAATAAAATTAAATTTTTTCACAAATACTAAAAACAATCAATAAATAAAAAATAACTTGCAAAATAATTATTATATTGTATCATATTACATGATATTATTGTTAAAATAATAATCATTTTATTTATGTCATATTTTGATGGGGTGATATATTCATGCTTAATTACATATTAAATATGTTCAATATTTCTATAATGCAACTAACAGTTTATGATATAATAATATTGTTATTATTTGCCTTAGCTTTAATTTTAACTTTAACCGCTAGTATAATAATAATTTCTGTTAAAGTGAAATCACTTCATTATCAAGTAGATAGAAATAAATTAAATGAAAAAGTTAATGAAACCGTAGTGCAATCGCAATTAGATTTAATTTTAGATGAACTAAAATCATCAGTAGCTAACAATGTTTCTTCTAAAAATTTTGAAGAAAGAATTACCAATATTGATCATACTACAACACATTCTCAGAATCAAACCGATTACAAAGACTATTCCAATTCACATAGTTCAACTAATTTAGTAAACAATTCCCATAAAACACATAACACAGAGTCTGCTTTATTAGATAATATAATTGATGATGTGTTTCATGTTAACCACTCATCTAACAATGTTAATATAAAACATCATGATTCAACTGTAATTATAGATTTAACAAAAGATGTTTTAGAAGAAATTAAAGAAGAAGCAACAGATTTATCAAGCAATTTGGAACATTTACACATAGAGGAAGATTCTTATAAACACATTTCAGAACAAGATCTATTAAATAGCAAAACCGAGATTCTAGCATTAGAGCATAAAGTTGAAGAAATAGAAGAAAAATTATCATTAACAGATCATACTCATAATGATAGTCATCAAAACACAACTAATTATGATACAACTTTTTTGGAAAACTCTTCTTCAATTAATACCAACTCAAAAATTACAGAAGATAAAATAGAAAATAAAATACATAAATTAGAACATCAAAGTGAACTTATCAATAAAGAAGTTCATAAAATAGAAGAAGAAATTAATCATTTAGAAGAAATTAATGAAAAAGATACAGGTGTAAATTATAATCATGCAGAATTACATTCAAAAATAAATGAATTAAGAATCAAAGCAAGATTAATTGAAAACAAAGAACATCAAATAGAACATCATATCAAATCATTAAAAGAAGACAATAAATTTTTAGATAGAGAATTAAGTATTTTAGATACAGAAAATCAAAAAATTTTCAATGATTTATCATATATAGAAGAAGCAACAGAGATTCTCACAAGTAAAATTACAAATCCAGCTTTCAATAAAAAACATTCTACTAATCATTTAGATAATAATAATCCTTATATTTCCTATGTTAATTCGCATTTAAATAAAAATAACTCAGTAGAAGAATCTAAAAAAGAAAAAATTCAAGAACTTCCAAAAAAATCTATTATTCCAGATTTAGAACATATAATATTAGATCATGATTCATCAGTTTTACATTTAACTTCTTCCCATTTTAAAGAAACTAAAAAAGAAGAACTACAAAATCCAGAAAACAATTCAGAAAATATAGTAGATATTTCAAATGTTGTAATAAAAGAGGTTGAACCTCTACACATAGAACATTCATCCAAGCATATTTCAAGTTTAGAATATCAAAATGCTATTCCAAAAAGCAATAATTTTAAACAAATTTCTAACCCCACCCATATTTATAACCCTAATATTGAAAAATATTTACAAGGTCACAAAAAATCACATTCAACAGATAAACAATCTTCGCAATTACCTGCTTTAACCAGCAATAATCCATATACTCCTTTAGAAGCAACAAATAACTCTGCAAGCAATCAATCTGTTTTGTCAAAATATATAAGTCAAGATGTTTTAAACATAATGAATAAATATTTATCAAATAATAATTCACATAATAATAATAATTCACACAATATATCTCAAGCAACAACAACAAACAATAATAATACTACTACTAATTACCCACTCAATATTCCACAGCATTTTAATCAACAAAATATTTTATCCTCAAATAATAGTTTAATGGATAAAATAACAAATCATCAATCTAACCCATCTATTATTTCAGATAATAATCACAAACAAGACTATCATGTCTCAAATAGCAATTATACACACAATTTACATAAAACAAATTATTCATCATTACCAATTGCCCCTATTGTAGATAGAAATAATAACAACAGTTACAACAATTCTATTAATCAATTTAGCAAAAATATAAAAACCAATTTAAATAACATATTTAATCAAATTTTAGATATCAATAAAGAAAAAATGAGCTTAAATAACTATAATACTAATTCGTTGAGACCTTCTTACAGTGTTCAAGATTTAAAACCAATATCTATTAAGCAACCACAAAATCAAAATACACCTATTCATATAGACAATTCAATAAAAAACAATTATACTCATTCAACTTATAAAAGTAATTCATCGGAATATTCAAATAAAAATCCAATCACACAATATCCGCAAAAAGTAACTAAAATTAATCCTGTTTTTATACCTTCAAATAATACTTTTAATATAAAAAAAGATATTAATAATAAATTAAATGAATTAAATAATCCATTTAAAACAAATAACTTTCAGCAACAAAAAAAAAATCCAACTAATTTTGATCTATCAAATGCAGCATTTAAAGGAAATAAAAATAGTAACTCTATTCATCCTAATATTAATCATTTAAGTGATATTAAAATTTCTACTATTAAATCAAACTTAAATAATAATATTTACAGAGTAAAATAAATATTATTATATTATGGCAAAAAATTCAGATAATTTTTATATTTGCAATATCTGCAATACACAATATAAAAAATGGTCAGGTATTTGTAATAGTTGCAATTCTTGGAATACAATTATTGAAAATACAAATAATCAAAACAATTTTCAAATATTAAAACAAAGTAATAAAAAATATCCAACTATTGAGTTTGCAAATTTATCCGAAGAAATAATAAATAAAAAAAGACTTTTATCTAACATAAATGAGTTTGATAGAGCAATTGGAGGCGGATTAGTAATCGGATCTGCAATTTTATTAGGAGGCGATCCAGGTATTGGTAAGTCAACACTAATTATGCAAGTTATATCTAAATTATCCAATTCTAATCAATGCTATTATATCTCAGGAGAAGAATCGGTAGATCAACTAAAAGGTCGTGCATTAAGATTAAATGTTAATTTTACTAATTTACATATCGCATCTAATAATTTTTTAAATTCAATTATAGAAACACTCAAAAATATAAAAAAAATAGATATCCTAGTAATAGATTCTATTCAAACAGTATATTTAGAGGAAGTAAATTCAATCGCAGGTAGTGTATCCCAAGTAAAAGCTTGTGCCAATGAATTAATTAATTTTTGTAAAAAACAAAATATCATTCTAATTTTAATTGGTCATGTAACAAGGGAAGGACAAATAGCAGGTCCTAAAATGTTAGAACATATGGTAGATTGTGTTTTATATTTTGAAGGAGAAAGAAATAATTATTTTAGAATTTTAAGGGCGGTCAAAAATAGATTCGGTGCCAGTGATGAAATTGGTGTTTTTGAAATGAGCGAACAAGGTTTGCAAGAAATAGATAATCCATCATTGTTATTTTTAAGTGATACAGAACATTTAGTCAGTGGTAGCAGTATTTTTCCAGCATTAGAAGGTTCCCGCCCAATTTTAGTAGAAATTCAATCCTTATTAATGAATACTTCTTTTGCTAGTCCTAAAAGATCAACCGTAGGAGCAGATTTAAACAGATTATCAATGATAATGGCAGTTTTAGAAGCACGGTATAATTTTATCTACAATAATAAAGATGTATATCTAAATATCATAGGTGGATTAAAAATCACAGAGCCCGCAGCAGATTTAGCTATCTGTGCATCATTAATCTCTGCTTTAAAAAATATGCCAATTAATAAAGAAACAATATTTATTGGAGAAATAAGTCTTTCAGGACAGATTCGTAATGTTTTTAATTTAGAAAAAAGACTAAAAGAAGCAAAAAGATTAGGATTTAATTTTGCCTATATTCCTAAAATTTCCCAAAAATTAAAACAAAGTTTTAAAACAGACATAATAAAATATAAAGAAGTAAGCAATATATTTGAATTAATCAAATTAATAACATAAACTTTAACAACAATTAAATTTTTTTACAAGGTAAAGTATCTATGGGCAATATATCAGGTTTAGATTTAATACTTATTCCATTTTTATTAGTAACAACTTTTGTTTGCTATAAAAAAGGATTTATTAAAATTTTTTTAAATTTATTAAAATTATTTTTCTCAATTAGCATAACTTATTACTTCAAAGATCACATTTATTTCTATTTATCTAGCTACTTAAATAACAAAATACTAATTGCTATAATTAGTATTGCAAGTTTATATTTTTTCTCTTATACTATCATAAGCATAGTTTTTAATTATATAACAATTAATTTAAAACCTTTAATTATTTTTATGTATATTAACAAATTATTAGGAGCAATTTTAGGTGTAATAATAGGGTTATTAGGTATCTCTATATCAATAATTTTTATAATGAGTTATATAAATAATAAAGATTTAGCAATAAATTCTAAATTTTATCCATTTACTGTGCAATTATATAATTACCTAAACATAAAACAATCTTTTTCTTTAGATGATTTTAAAGTTAATAAACTAAACAAAGAAGATTTATATAATAATATTAACAATCAAACCCAAAATTTTATAAAATAATATGTTACAAACTCAAGATTTAATAAACACTTTTTATCAATATTTCATTCAATATTTTTGGACAGTATCCCCTTTTATTGTTTTAGTTTTATATTTGCCCGCAGTAGCAGGATATACAAATCAACAAAAAAGATTATTTGCAGTTAAAGGATCTATTATTGCTTTTATTTTTTTAATTTTAGTAGTATTTTTTGGCATTAATTTATTAAAGTATATAGGAATTAGCATTTCAGCAATTAAAGTTGGATGTGGATCAATTTTATTCATCAATGCAGTTTTAACCTTCACAAAACAAAACATCAAAACAAACACATTAGAATCCAACAAGCAAGATCTATCTATTTTTCCAATTGCTATACCTGTAATTTCAGGTCCTGCATCCATTAGTCTAACAATAATTCTATCAAATACTGCTTCAAGTAGTGTTTATATGCAATTATCTTTATTATTAGCAATTTTTTTAAATTTGCTTCTAACTTTAATTTTACTAATATTATCAGATATTTTATTAAAATATTTGCATAAAGGAATAATTAATATTATTATAATACTAGGAAATTTAATTATAGTATCCCTTGGCAGTCAATATATAATAGAAGGTGTCAAAGAAGTTTTTACAACAGGAGTTAAGTAATTGGAAAATAACAACATTATTAAAGATTTAGAACAAGAAGTAAAACAAGATAAAATTTTAGCTTTCTTATTAAAAAATAAGTATATAATTATTTTTATAAGTATTTTTATTTTGCTTTTAGGAATAACATATTCGATTGTTCTAAATTACAACACAACAAAAGCTAAAAAAAACAGTATAAATTTTTATCATATCCAAGATTTATTACAAAAATCTAACCCAAAAGCTAAAGAAGAATTAAATAAATTAATTAAGAATGGAAACAAAGGCTATAAATTTTTATCATACTTAAATTTATTCAACTACTATTTATCACAAAAAGATTTTGATAGTGCAATAGAAACATTAGAAAAAGCATATAAAGACAACTTAACCTTAGATTCAAAAGATTTTATTAGCTATTTATTAATAGCAACCAAAATAGATTTACAAAAAAATAATACTAAAAATAATTCTAAAGAAGTAATCGAATATATAAAAAGTCATTTAGTAAAAAGTGGTTCTTTTTATTTTATTAATTTAGAGCTTTATGTTATTTATTTAATAAAAAATAAAGATTTTACAGAGGCAGAAAAAATTACAACAGAAATTTTAGAAAGCCCTACAGCAAGTGATGAAATTAAAAATAGAGTCAATAATTTAAAATCACTCATTAACAATTAAATAGAATAATTATAGTATAAAAAATAATGTTTTTAAAAAAATATAATTTGTTTTTATTTCTGTGCTCGTTAATATTATTAGTGCAATCTTGTAGCTGGTTTGGAGAAGAAAAACAAACAATTCCTAAAAATGAAAGAATACCAGTTTTTAATGAAAAACCAACTAATCAAGCTTCTATTACAAAAAAAGAAATCATTAAAATAGACACAACATTAGATTTATCTTTAGAAAAATCTAATGTTTCTTGGCATTATTTAAACGGCAATACATTAAACAACTTAAACAACATTTTTATAGAAAATCTAAATCTAGAAATCTTCAACACATTAGATACAAACAAATCTTATAAAATTTCAGAAAGTCTCCCAAACTTAATAATTAACGAAGATATTTTATACTATATAAATAACAATAAAGAAATTATAGGAATAAATTATTTAAACCCAAACAATAAAAATAATAAAATTTTCAAAGTTAATTTATCCCAGTACATTAAAGAAATAGTTGGACTATCTTTAGCAAATGATAATACTTTAATAATCAGCACAAAAAATGGGATATTAATTGCCCTATCAACAGCCTCAGGACAAATAGAATGGACACTAAATTTAATCAACCCTATTACCTCTGTAGCACTAAGCGATGAAAATGCAACCTATGTAATTGCCAATGAAACTCTATACAGCATAGATTTATACTCAGGCAGAATTAATTGGAAAACAATAATTGCAAAACCCTCTTTAAGTGTTGGATACCCATCAAGCCCAACCCTTTATGATAATTACATAATTGCAGGTTTTAGCAGTGGTGATCTTGCAATTCTAAGAAAAGAAAATGGTCAAATTGTATGGAAGTCAAACATTATAACCAATAATTTAAAAAAACTAAATTTAATCAGCAACGATGTTATCGCATCTCCATTAATAGTAAATAATAAAATTTTATTCTCATCCTATGGCAACATAACTTCCCTTTATGATACTCAAAAACAAAATGAAAAAATATGGGAAAAATCTTTAGGAACAAAAGAAACCCCTATTTTTGAACAAAATAGAATTTATTTAATAGATACCAACAGTTATTTAAACAGCTTAAACTCAGAAAACGGAGAAATAATATTTTCATTTAATTTAATGTTTTTATTAAATGAAGAAGAAAAAATCCAAGAAAAAAAACAAAAATTTACTACAATGTTTTACGGACCACTATTAGTAAATAGTAACCTATTAATCACAAGCTCAAAAGGAAACTTATATTTCATTTCCCCAAAAGATGGAACACTTTCCTCACAATTTAAAATTACATTAGAGAAAAAAGAATTTATTTTTCAAA
>JBIIMR010000090.1:0-4765 GCA_044337895.1 Alphaproteobacteria bacterium | reverse complement strand
CAATATCATAGCTATGAATAATATCTTCCGTTGTAATATCAATCATTTCAGAACTAACTGAACTCATTTTTCCAAAACTAAAAGCAGCCCCTATCGTATAATCAATAGTTTTCGCAGGACTAAAATTTTTATACTCAAATCCAATAACCATAGCATTATAGTTAGTATTAATATCCCTAGTTTTACAGTCTTTTTTAAACTTTCCATTTTCCCCTGCATAAGCAATCCAAGTAGAAAAATTTGATTTTCCATAATAGTATCTTTCACTATCATGTAAAAAAGTCAAACTACTTAAGCTTTTATCCATAATTACAGAATTCAAAGTATCATTAATTTTTGTATCAATTTGCATTCTATTAGAATTTTGTAAAGGAGAAATTTCCCCCATATTTTTAGCAACATTTTCATCATCTGCAACAATTACAGAAGCTCCATAAGAAAAATCTTCATCAAATAAATCATTATATACAACATTTGCAATTCCATTAAAAATACTTTCTAAATTTTCATCCAATTCACAAGATTCAGCATCGCCCTTATTCCCATAATAAGTTAAATCAGCACCGCCATGATCTTTACATTTAACATCTGTATTAAAGAAAGAACACATAACCTGAACCTCAACATCTCCAGTTCCAACATCCCCTACTTCAACAAGTTTATATCTAGGATCAGAATAAACTAAAAAATTTTCCCCAACAGGTATCCCAGGCGATTCATTAGATCTAGAATCATAAGGTGGAACATCTACCAACAGATAAGTAGTATCAAATTTTTCTTCCCCTGCCATATTTTCAACATAAAATAAATGCCTATCTGTATTAATATCATTATAATCATTAATTTGTAAAACACCATTTACTCCACTATCAAAATTAATTCCCAAATTAAGCCCTAATCTATTACCCCTTTCAGCTATATGCTCGGTATATGATTTTAAGATAACAGTATTAAGCCCCACATGCAAAAGCCCTCCATCATTTACAACATCTGTATTAGATAAATCATAGGTTTTACCCCCAAGCAATGTTGTAGAAGATGGAACATTAGTTTGAGTCTCCTCATCATATACTTGGGATATATTAAACATAACTGCCCCATTTGCTCCAATATGCAAATAACCTATATTAGTAATAGTTGCAGTTGCTCCAATATTCAAAATAGAATTATTATTAATTTCAATAGTATTTGCACTAAATACACCATCTATTTGAACATATCCATTTTCAGTTATAATTAAATTATCTACTTCAAAAGAATATTCTGTATCTTCTGGTTTTACACTAGCTCCATTTGAGTAATCACAGTCAGGACAATAACCATAACCCCCTTCCCAACCTTCAGGATAAGTTGTTATATACTCACCATTCTCATCAATTCCACTTCCACAAGCATAAGTTCCAACCATCCCCATAGGGCAAGCAATTTGAGTTCCATCAGGATGTGTAGTTGTCAAAGGAGAATAATTCACAATCAAATAAGAACCATTACTAATAGTTAAATTTTTTGCACTACTTCCTGCAGAATTAATAATCAACCCATTATTTTTAGACATAACAACATCATTCATATCCAAATCATCCTGATCAACATAAAGCAACCCTGAGTCAATCATTTCAACATCCTTTATATAAATAGGCATAGCATCGGTTCCCTCATAAATATACCCTTCATCCCCAGAAAAAGGAATACCATCAGGATCACTCCAGTACCTAGGTTGATATAAATAATTAACATAAAAATTTGATGCATCCATTATATGTAAAAAATCTATATTTACATATGCTTGCCCGCCGTTAGTTCCATCATCCCTTTCTCCTTCGCAATACTTTTTAGGAGAACCATTTTCATCAATACAAGTAGCAGAAATCGCACCTCCTCCATTTACAACAAATAAATTAGAAATATAAAATTCACCATCATTATTAAAAGTATTATTACTTCCAAATCTAATATCCCCATCCCAACTTATAATTAATGCACTATTTTGAGTTAAAGTAACATCCAAAGGTAATTTTTCACCCGTATTAACATTTATTCCACCGATATCAGATTGAGAATTTATCTTTAATCTAGATTCTGATTCCAACAATACATTTCTCATATAAAAGGTATCATATATAGATAACCAAGCATTTTTTAAATAAAGTGTATTATTATTTTCTTCATTGCTCACTTTTTGAATTAAAACATGATCAAAAAAACCCACAGTAAATTCTACAAAACCATTGGTAGAAGTACTAAAATTATCACTATTACTAATACCAAAAGTAGCATTATTATACAAATACACCTTAAAAGTACTATCAGTTATTTGGTTGCTGCCAGAAACAAAAGTCATTTCAAAATGATTATTAAAGCAATCTACACTAGGGTCTAAAACATCACAACTACCACCAACTATATCATGAAATAAAAATCTACTCCCATCTTTCACTTTATAATATATATCTGCAGACTTCCCAACAGAATCAAAACCTAATCTATAATCTGAATTATTAAGCTCCACAACTAAAGTATTATTTGCACCACTTTCATTCGCATTAAATATTCCATTTGTTAAACTAACATCCGCATATGTAAAAAATACACTAGTAGCTAAAGTATCAACATCCGGATTTCCATTAACCACATTACCAGAGGAATAAATATTCAAATTTTTCGCTTTAAAACTCGCCCTAAGCTCTTCTGTTCCTTCTATTCTAACCTTTGGCATAGTATTTCCACAGGTATTATTTGTAGCAAAATCAAAACAAGTAATATATATTCCATTAGTTACTTCTAAAGAACCTTTTGAAACACTAATAACATAATCATCATCTCCATTTGCTATAGTTTTATCATCATACTTTAAATCCATTCTTGTAGTTTTAAAATAAGAAGATTCCCCTACACTTATTTTCCCATTACCAGTTAAAACTACACCATTTGTAACATCAATTCCAGAGTGGTCATTAACAATAACCCCACAATTAGCAGAACCCTCACAAGTTAAATAAATTCCACCACCTACTTTTAAACTTGCATATGTATAAACGCTTAAATATTTAGAAGCTGTTGTAATAGCATAAAAATTATCCTCATCATCAGTATCAGTAACATCCCTATTTACAATAAATTCAACATCCACACCATAAATATTTACATAAAAAGGTTTTGAATCATCCTGCATTTTAAAAAATATATTCTCAGCAGTTCCGCTACTATTAATATTTATATCTTTATTTATAACCTCTATATCTGTTGCTGCTCTAGTGTTAAAATAATCAATAAAAATACTATCAAAAATTACATTCTCTTTTCCCATAACAAAAGAATTTAAAAATATACCCAATATTATTAAATACCAATATTTCAAAACATTTTTCATAAATTCATCCATTCAAAAGATAAGTTTTTTCAATTACAAAATATATTTAAACAAAAAATTAATTCCATAATAATTTTTGTTTATGGTTTTATAATAATCAAGGCTAGTATCAAGTGTTATATTTGAATTAACAATATAGTTAAATGTAAATTTAGTATTCAAATATAGGGAATCTTCATATATTTCATTTTCATAAGAGTAATATAATTGATTATATGAAACATTGTTTAAAGCAACATCTGTATTTGTATCATAATTAGATTTTAAGTATCCCAAAGAAACATCCATCATCGGTAAAATTGCAGATGTTTCAAATACATTTAAAAAAGAAAATCGCATCCCAATATTAGCATCCAAATCTAAAAAATTTTGCCCAGAAACATCATAACCAAAGTTTTCACTTTTTTCTTTATAATCACTTAATATATAGTAATTTGTATCAAGCCCAACATATAAATTCAAGTTAAAATTATTATAATTATACTTCAACCCATATTCATAATCAATCCCAGCTATAAAATTATAGCTATTAGAATAAGCAGTATTTGCAACCAAAGGAATATTCATAGTTCTATTCATTGTGCTAAATAACATATCCGCCTTATATATAGATACCAAATAAAATAGTTTACCAAAATCATAATTCATATAATATGTTCCATTTAATGCAAAATAAGATAAATCATATTTATTATATGTATTTAAAGTTGTAATATCTGTCTCTCCACCACTTCTAGAAGAAGACGATGATATACCAAAAGCAAAACCCTTAGTTATATAGCCATAATTTGTAGCAAAACTTTTGTCATATCCAGACATAAAAGTAAAATTATTTTGATTTACTCCCCTAGTTCCACAATCCATATCAAAACCACCATGGGAAAACTTCAAATCAGACCAAAAACCATTTTCCAAATAATTAGCTTCAGAAACACCAATATTATTAAGTAAATTTTGTTTCACCATTGCATAAGATCTATTTTTAACAATATTTGTAAAATCAGTATTTGCAGATTCAAAGGATTTTTTCCTTGTAGTATTAGAAACAGGTTGTATTTCAATTAATGCATTTACAAAATCATTTTTATCTTCAATAGATGCTAAAACATTCAAACCTTCTTTTAGTCCTTCATTTGCATTTTCAAGCTCAATAATCAATGCAATATTAAAAAAAGACTGGGTAAGATTAGTTTTTATCAAACATTGAGGGCTATCCTCAGGAAAACTTTCAGTAACATTACCGCCATTTGCATCAATACATTCTTGCGATGTATTAAAATTAGAACAAGATATAACAAGAGTTAAATTAGTATTAGGACCTTCAACTTTTTTTAACAGATACAAAGGATCATCATAAATATAAGTTGTAGTTTCATCCACTAAAACCTCACCATT
>JBIIMR010000089.1:0-4785 GCA_044337895.1 Alphaproteobacteria bacterium | reverse complement strand
ATTTAAAGCACCATCTTCCAAATAGCCTTTTATCCCACTTATCCCTTTTAAACTTTTTAACCTTTCAAATTTTTCCTCTTTTTTTAATCCATCCCCTATATTTGCATATAATATTTGTTTTGCCCCTATTTTATTTTGTTTACCACCCTTTACTAAAATTATAATTACAACTCCAGCCCTGATATCAAATATATTGCCACCTTCAAATTTAGCTTCCCCTAAATTTCTACTATTACCCTTTAAATCCAGCATATAAATTTTATCATAATCCATTGCCAAATGCTTCCTTAACCCATCCATAGTTTTTGCTTTAATAAAGCCATTATTTACAATAAAAGCAACTATTCCAGACTCCTCTTTTGCTAACCTATTACTACTCCATTTTATCGCCCTTACATAACTATCTAATAATTTATTATTTTTTTCTAAAGAATCCTTTACATAACTATTTGCAATACTTGCATCTAATTTTTTATATTTTATTTTTTTATTATTATCATTTTCACTTTTCTGCCCCACAGAATACGGCGGATTCCCAATTATAACTTTAATCGCTTTCTTTTTTTGTTCTGCTATTTTTTCACTATTATCAAATTCAAAATCATCTAATCCTGCCACCTTAAATCTATCATTTCCCTTTTCTTCCACATCATTTTCATTCATATTAAAAGTATCGGTTAACACCATCCCATTAAATTCTAAATATTCTGAAATATTCTCTTTATCATTTTCCCTATTTTTATCCTTCAATTCCTCCACCATAGAACTTTCTATATTTATACTTGCCACATAATAACTAAATAATAAAATTTCATTAGCAAAAATCTCATTTTGATACTTATAAACTAAATTATTTTTTAAAATCCCACTTTGTAACAATCTTGTAATAAAAGTTCCTGTTCCACTAAAAGGATCCAAAATATTAACCCCTTTATCATCTAAACTCAAATTAAATTCGTTTTTTAAAACATCCTCTACAGAATTAATAATAAAATCTATCACTTCTATCGGAGTATACACAACCCCATGTTTTTCCGCTTCTTTTTCTTGCGATGCTTTTATAAAATCCCCATAAAAGTTTTTTATATAAGTTTGTTTATCTTTAAAAGACTTCACCGATTTTAATTTTTCATAAATCGCACTATTATAATTTTTTAAATAATCCGTTTTTCTTAATATCGGATTTTCCATTTCTAAACTTTTTAATACCACTTCCATTAATTTACTTACGGAGTTATTTGCTATAAATTTATTATCTTCAAATAAACTTTCAAACACAGGTTTACAAATAATATGGCAAGCAAGCATATCAACCCCTGCATCAAAATCAATAGCATTATTAATATCTTTTTGTAATCCTGCTATAAATTTATTAAATTCATTTTTTGCTACTGAACTTTCTTTTAAAGTTAAATGAATCCTTGCCTTTGTTTCAATTAAAGCTTTTTTCATATTCTCAGTTATTTTTATACTATCATTTGTTCCACAAATATCTATCGCCTTAGCAAATATTGTTTCTTTATAAAATTTTAATTTAGCTTCATTCTCCAGTTCTAAATATAACTGCTCGCCTATTTTATCTATTTTTTCTTGTTTCTTATTTTCTTCTTCAGTATCATCCCCATCTTGTTTTTTATTATCTTTTGTTGCTCCACTAGAACCAATAATATTAGTAGATATAACACTCACCCTTTCATTTAACCTATTTTTAGCAACATCTACAGTATCTTTAGGAATCTCAAATTTATCATCGTGTGATTTTATCGCTTTTATCACTTCCCATATTTTATGATAATCTTTACTATCAGTTAAAGCAGCATCCGCATCAGCATCCGTTGCCAACACAATAGGCAATACAATATAACCAAAATCTTTACCCGCTGCAGTTCGCATTACTCTACCCACCGCCTGAATAATATCCACCTCAGATTTTTTTGAATTCATAAACATAATACAATCTAAAGTAGGCACATCCACCCCCTCAGTTAATAACTTTACATTATTTAAAATCTTACATTCCCTATCCTTTGGCGATTCCTTTAACCAATCTAATTTTTCCCTTCTTTCTACAGAACCCATATTTCCATCAATATCCTGCACACTTAAAGAAAATTCTTTTTCCCTCTCTTTTTCCCTCTCTTTTTTTATTTCTTCATTAAACCTTTTTATTATCTTCTCAAATGTCCCCGTAATTAACTGAGAATTTCTTATACTACTATAAAAAGCAACCGCCCTTTTTATTCCATTTTCTTTTAATTTTTGCACAGAAGGATTATTTTCATCTTCTTTTGTAGTTAAAATATTGCCAGACAGTGCATTATAACAACCCACAAGCTTAGCAATATCATCTAATTTTAATTCTTTTGTATTTTCTGCTAGTGAATATTCAATATCAGAATCTTTAAATATTCTTTCAATCTCTTTTTTATCTATGGTTAAAATTAAAACTTTATAGTCTGTTAAAATTTTCCTTCTTACTGCTTCAGAAAAACTTAAAGTATAAAAATCTTTTCCAAAAACTGCCTCATCATCCATAGAATAACAAATTAAATCTTGGTTATTTGCCTTCTGTTTTGCATTTTCCGTATAAATTTTAGGAGTTGCAGTCATATAAAGCCTTTTTTTACCATTTACATTTTCATTATTATGTATTATTGTATAATAGCTATCTTCTTGTTTTGCTTGCTTTTTATTATCATCCATTTTAACAGTTTTATGTGCTTCATCACAAATTATTAAATCAAAACAATCTAACCCTAAAGACTTCGCATTTTCTTTTTTTTGTAATTCTTTTATAATCCCTAAAGAATGATAAGTAGATAAAATTATCCTATATTTTCTATTGCTGGATTGTGATTGTAAATTTTTAATTAAGCTTTCTGCTTTTGTAGTTGCAGGGCAAGCAAGCCTTGTAATTTCATATTTTATAGATTCTTCAGTTGTTTCTTCTTCCTTTCCAATAGAACTATCCGAACACACTGCAAAATAATCAAAAATTTTATCTTGATCATAATTAAAAGCCTTTAAAGTTTGAGATAAAAGAGATAGCGAAGGCACAACAAACAAAATATTAAATAATTTTTTATCCCTTGATTCTTCTAAAAAATCACCATTTTCCACAGAATCAATAAATTTTTCTATTATTTTTAAAGAGGTAAAAGTTTTTCCACTTCCACAAGCCATAATAAGCTTACCCCTATCTAATTCTTTAAATCCTGATATTACTTTTTCAATTGCAATTGCTTGATAATCTTTAATTTCTTTTTTTATAATTATTTCTTCTGCTTTATAATTTTCATTACTTAGCAATTCTTCACAATTAATTTCACTATTTTCAAATTCATCCCATCCAATAACCCTTACTTCTACTTCCTGACTATAAATAGTATCATTTGCATTATCATTAAATTCTGCAGTAGTTACAATAATTTTACTTGTAAAAGTAATTTCACTCCCATCTATTTTTTTAAAAACCCTTCCAGATTCTGCTAAAAAAGAATTAATTTCATCTTTAGAAATCTTTTTATTTCTATCAAAAAATTTACATTGAATTGCACAATAATCACCATTATATTTTTCTGCAACTAAATCTATGCCTAAATCTTTATTTTCCTCAATTTCTTTAAATTCTTTCCATAAAAAAACTGCTTTATATTGATTCTTATAAACAGGCTCCACAATTAAAAACTTTTTAACCAATTCCTCAAATATAGTTCCACTATCCCGAGTCGTTAATTCGTTTTTATTTTTATCTTTTATTTTATTATAAACTTTTAAAAAATTACCCAATCTAAGCACTCCAAAATTTTATTTTTAATTCATATTTTATTTACCACTTTCAAAATAATAATCCCTAAATTTTAGATAGTCAAATAAAATAAAATATACTATAATCAACTTTATAAAACCCTTAAAAAGATAACCATTTAAACAGGTATTATTTTGCAAAATAGAATAAAAAACATCCAAGTAAAAAACATAATTATAATTTTATTTATTATATTTTTAGTAATCATTTTTAACATAAAAAACAGCAATGCAGATTTAACAACAGTTGATATTAGAAAACCAAAATTAATTATTTTTTTACATGGAATCCACGAACAAGAAAAAAGAACCAATCGCCGTTTTAAGAGTATGTTAAAATACTTCAAAAGACAAGGCTATTATGTAAACTTAATGCACTACAACAGCAAAGATTCATTTAATAACATAGTAGAAAACCTTAATGAAAGAATTCAAAAAGAGGTAGATTTTAAAAAATACAATGTTTATATTATTGCCCATTCAATGGGTGGAATAGTAGCACACTATTTAATTACAGATTATAACTTGCCAATAAACTCAGTTGTAATGATATCAACCCCAATTAATGGATCCGCAATGGCAAATTATTACTCTAAGGGAATTTTAAGCATTTTTGGAAATATTATAATGGGAAAGCCACTAAAAAGCATTTCCCCAGATAATGAGGTAATAAAAAACATTACAAATATCAATTACAATGTTGGAATGATAATCGCCCACAAAAATAAATTTGCTTTTTCTATAATTAGCAATTTAATTTTAAACGGCGAAAACGACGGAGTAGTAGCAGTGGAGGAGATGAAAAAAGAAGGAATTAAAGACTACACCTACATAAACGAAAATCATATTAGTGTGCTTTACAGCCCCACAACCCACAAACAAGCACAACTTTTTTTAGAAGAAGACCACTTCAAACACTAACCCCCCCCCACACCCTAGCCGTCATTCCCACAAAAGCAGGAATCCCCCCAGCACCCC
>JBIIMR010000007.1:0-15885 GCA_044337895.1 Alphaproteobacteria bacterium | reverse complement strand
TATATCTCCTACTCCCCTATCTTATATCAAACTTACCTCCCTCTGTCAACTACTTTCTTTCACAAACTTATAAAAAAATCTTCTCCACCTCCCCAAATACCCAAAAATTAACCCTTTGTTAATCTTTTGTATACTTTTATTTAATTGTATTTAATCCACTTTAAAGTACTATTATTTATTGAAATAATTAAATAACAAATATATAATTGAATTTAATAATAATATTATTAATAGATTTTTCATTATCAAATTTAGAAAGTATTTAATTTTCAAATGATTATTACCTTTACAGAGTTATTTATTATCCTTAGCATAATATTTTTTATATTAACAAACTATTTAGGAATTGGAATTTTTAGACCAAATATTTTTTATAAAAAAGTATATATTTACGAAGATTCACTCAAGGTGTGGGCACTACTTAACAACCCATCAATGTATAATGAATGGCTTAGTCCGTTTAAAGGATTAGAATCACATCAAGTAGAATCACTTGTAGAAGTTACACAAAGAGTTCCAAAGTATAAAATAATAATTACAGTTTCCGATCCAAACAACTACAATAAAAAAGAAACTTGGAGTTTTTTCCTACTTCCACACAAAGAATCACTTTCTTTAGAACTTATCAGAGAGGTTTCAAATAAATCTTTATTGTCTAATTTGTTAGAAAATTTATTTTTAGGATCTATAAAAACAAATTCTATTGTAAAAAGTATAGTAAAAACATCCCCTAAACTGGTTTTAGATTAATATGTTTAATAAAGAATCACTTTAAATCCAATCAAATTCGTAACATCGTATTTAATAGATTTTAAATTAAACACATCACCATTTTTCAACTTAAAGTCTATTTCAACATTAGAATATTTATTCAGTGTGATTTTATAATACAAACTAACATATTTATTAACTAAAAAAATCCATTCAGAATCCACAAAATAATTTATCCCTAAATTAAATTTTTTATAAGAATAAGTATTTTGCACTTCTTCAGATACATAAACAGTTTCTGTATGCTTACACACAAGCTCCCCTTCACCAGAAAGAACAATATCACCATTACTATTAGTTGAAGGATTTAAGTTACCTTCTTGCCCACCATCACAATAAGATAAACCAAAACTACCACTTGATGGATTATAAATAATCTCACCTTCTTCAACAATATCACCATCATGGTATATTGTTTCAATCATTTCATCCCGTGTATAATGATTTTCATCTATATAATTTTGATTAAAAGTAAATTTTTGATTCATTAACATAAACCCTAAATTTAACTTATTTACCACCCTTTCCTTAAATTTATAAATATTAAAAGATACATACCCACCATAAGAAAATTTATTTTTATATAAAATAGTTTTATCATTATCTATTGAATAACTATATTTGTTATAAAAAAGGTAATCAGCTTTGGAGTATAAGTTAATCTTTTTATCCATTAAAGATAAAATTTTAAATTCACCTTCTAGGTAAATAACATTGTTTTTATTGTTAAAAAAATCATAATCATAATAATAATTATCAGTATAATATATATCAGTTTGCCTGAAGTATCCAAAGTTAATAAATAATTTTTTATCTAAAAAGTTATCTTTATATAACGATTGATTTACTTGATTTGCCATTAAGTCATAAATAAGTAGTAGATTTATAATACATATTTTAAAAAAAAATTTAACCATTTGTTTACCTTTACAAGATTTGTTTACCTTTACAATTTTGAAGAATTTTTTTAAACATAATATTATACACTAAAAAGTTAAACAATACCAAAGAAAACACTGGAACAACCTAGGGTTGTTAATATTGCACTAGAACTTTTATTTAAATAAAAGTATAATAAAAATAAAAAATAATCCCAAATTCAAATGGAACAAAATCTTGCTAAAATTAATCCTTAGTTTATTATTTATCTTTAATTATTTTTTAATGAATTATTTATTTACAATTAGCTTAGATAATGTTTGGTTTTTGTATTTTCAAATAACTCCCTGCCTATTTATTTATGCAATTTCAGATATTTTAAAAGCAAAAAAAGAAAATAAGATCTTATGGATATCAATTTTTTTATGCATTCCATTTGCTTATTTAACAAAAGATATCCTTTTTGCTAGTAAAAATTTTTGGATTGTTTCTATTTCATTGTTATTGCTAGGTCAATTAATTAATCAATCATATTTCCACAGAATGATAAAGAAAATAGGTCTTTTTCAGGCAATGAATATCTCAACATTATTAGGTAGGTTCATAGAGGAACTAACTGTAAATTTATTTATTTTTAATAGTTTTAATGGTAAATATTTTATTAATCAAATTTTAGTTCAAATAATTTTAATATTTTTAATTAATTTTTTATTTATAAAAACTATCAAAAAATTAAAAATTAAAATATAATAATCTATAATATCTAGTAGTTATTTTATTAATTTTAATTAAGGAATATTAATATGTTTACAGAAATTGTAACCCTAACCTTAACATATTGTATTTTAGTTTTTTTTCTTATATTTGTGGTTTATTTAATTATTTTATCACATAGGGATGACAAAAAAAACAATCAATTATTTTCTTTAGGTATCAAAAAAAATAAATACTTAAAAGACACCCCCAGAAGTTCACAAATATCAACCAAAATAAAAACTAACCAAAATAATAATCAAACATCAATTAAATATCCAATACCCATACCGATTAAATATATTAATAAGTATCCATTAACAATAAAAGTAAACATCAAAAAACAATGAATATTTTTGTAACAAATACTTGCCCTATAAAAAGTGCAATAATATTAGATGATAAACGATTAATTAAGATGGTTTTAGAAACAACACAGCTTTTATCTACTACTTTAACCATTTTAGGAAGTAAAAAAGCACCCTACAAAAAAACCCACATAAATCATCCATGCACACTATGGGTAAAAGAAAGTAAAGGTAATTACCTATGGCTATTAAATCATCTAAAAAGTTTAGCAACAGAATATACCAAAAGATATAATAAAATTCATAAATGCCAAGATTATATAGAAATTTTTACAAATGAATCAAGCCTTCTCACAAATAATGAATTAACCACATTTAAAAATGTTAGCTATTTTAAAGAAGACACAACAACAGATATAATTATACTTTACCAAAGAACATTGATTGAAAAATGGTTAAACAATTTATCAACAACAACTTGGAATAAAGAACATAAAACCAAAGAAGAAATAGAAAATATATTTAACTCTCTTTAAGACAGGTAAAAGTCTCCTTTACAAGAAATTTCCCATGCTTTTTTAAACTCTTTTAAATGTAATATTTCATTGTTATCAATAAATGTAATAATAGATTTAATTGCTTCATTATAACCATTAATATTTATTTTTCCTATATGTAAAGCATATCTTAAATATAATAAAGATGTATTTAGAACATCAGTTTCACAATAGTCTCTTATTTCTTTTAATTTACCTAAATCATATAATTCATCAACTTTAGAACCATCTACCCCAAATTTTCCAGGAAAATCAAAGATAGAGCAAACTTCGTGCATTTTAATCCTCGCAGAACTACCAAAATCCGAGAATGCATCTAATAAATCACAATTATAATCTAAACTATACCTATTATTATAATTATTCCATTTATCACCCGTTTTATAAAAGTATTCAGATGAAATACCATACTTCATTGCCCTATATTTTAAAACAGGTATATCAAAAGTTCTCCCATTAAATGAAACAAGACGAGCTTTTAATTTTTTAATAATTTTAAAAAAACCTAAAATTAAATCTTTTTCTTTAGAATTAATATCCCCACCAGATCTAATATCTTTTAATGAATAAAATTCCAAATTATCAACATAATCTATTTCAAAAATAGCAAAACTAATGGCAACAACTTTATGAAACGGTTGTCTTAAAAAATCATTCTTACCTTGAGTAACATCAAGATGATAATCTTTTAAAGACTGTCTTAATAAATTTACATCCAAAGATTCATTTCCAGTTAAATTAAAAACACTATCAACATCAGGAATAGTTTCTATATCAAATACAAATAAATTTTTCATTATCTATTTATTTTCTGAATTTTCATCTGTTTTATTCTCAATTTCTTCATCAGTGAAGTCAAAAATTTGCCCGTTTTCAATCATATAATTAACTTTATAATTCATATCAAATAATACAAAATTAGCTTTAAAACCAACCTGAATTTTACCTAGCTGATTATCAATTTTCATAACCCTAGCAGGATACAAACTCAGCATTCTTAAAGCTTCTGTCAAAGGAATATTAACATGCTTAACTAAATTTTTTAAAGATAAAATCATACTAATATTAGCACCCGCAAGAACACCATTTTCAGAAACAAATTTACCATCTTTTACTAGAACTCTCTGATCTCCAAAAACGAACTCTTCCATATCAGTTCCCATAGCAGTAGCAGTATCTGTAACTACAAATAATTTTTCACCTTTAATTTTTTTAGCCAACTTAATAACATTATAATCAACATGCAATCCATCAACAATAATCCCAGCATAAACATTTTCATCATTCAAAACAGCAGGAACAACACCGGGTGTTCTTGCTTCCATTTGACTCATAGCATTAAATAAATGTGTAGCAACATTAATTCCAAGATCAAAAGATTTTTTCGCCTCCAAGTATGTAGCATTAGAATGTCCAATAGCAACAACCACCCCATTATCAATAAGAATTTTAATATAATCTAAATGATTACACTCAGGAGCAACAGTAATCATTATAGGGATTTTTTTCACCCACTCAATTAAATATTCTACCATTTCAAATGATAATATTTTTATATAATTAGAGTTGTGAATACCCTTTTTCTTCACATTAATATAAGGACCCTCAATATGTATCCCAATCACCCTATCAGGATATTCAGATCTATACATATAAGCAGTTTCAACCGCTTTTTTTATTTCACTTTCAACCGCAGTAATAAGAGTTGGCAAAAAACTAATTGTGCCATATTTTAAATTAGTTTTATACATAGTATCAAGAGCATCATAAGATATATCATAATTATAAAGAACCCCACCACAACCATTTATTTGTAAATCAATAAATGCAGGAGCAAGAACAAGCCCACCCATAGTAAGAATCTTCATATTTTTAGGTATCTCATTAACATCTACAATATCTAAAATAATTCCATTTTTAACCAATATAGCTTTATTTTTATCTAAAAATTCCGTCCCATCAAAAATTAATGCATCTAAAATAGCATAAGAAAAATCTTCATCCATAAAACACTCTCACCTTTTAATTATAATTCAAATAAAACTTCAACAAATAAAGTTTATCATTTTTTTAAAAAATTTTCACACATTTTATCTATGTAAGAAAATTCATCTTCTATTTCTAAAAAATATTTATATGTTTTTAATTTTAACTCTAAACAAGCTTCTTCATCCGCAACAATAATAGCTTTTTTATGCATTTGTAGTGCAGTTATAGTATAAAGATGAGACACAGATCCCTCCAATGCTTGTTGCAATGCTACAGCTTTTTTAACCCCAGAAACAAGTATCATAACTTCTTCTGCTTCCATAATAGTAGAAACCCCAACAGTAATAGCACTTTTAGGAACTTTATTAATATCATTATCAAAAAATCTAGCATTTGCATGGATTGTTGATTTATTTAATTCTTTATCCCTAGTTTTAGAGCTTAAAGACGAATACTGTTCGTTAAATGCAATATGTCCGTTTTCTCCTACACCACCAATAAAGAGATCTATTCCCCCTACTTGTAATATTTTTTTTTCATAATTTTCACATTCTTCTTTAATATTTTTAGCCATCCCATTAGGTATGTTAATATTTTGATCCAAAATATCCACATAATCAAAAAATTTAGTTTTCATATATTGATAATAAGACTGACTATGTTCCCTATCAATACCAATATATTCATCCATATTAAAGGTTACAACCGAAGAAAGTGAAATCATTTTTTGTTTATAAAATAAAACCAAATGTTTATACATATCCTCCGCAGTTCCACCAGTTGGAAGTCCCAAAACAAATTGTTTCTTTTTTAAGAAGTCATGTTTATTAATTTTATCCATAACATAACAGCTTGCAAATAGACCTAAGTTATGCTTTGTAATAATAAGCCTCATTGAAAATTTCTCCTAATCTTTATATCTTTATATCCTAATTTTTATATTATTACATATTACTTTTTATAGAATCAACTAAAGAATCCGCTTCAGGACCAATCACAACTTGCAATCCAATAGCTGCTTTAATAACTCCCTTAGCACCAAGTCTTTTTAATTTTGCCTCATCTATTACAGTATAATCAATTAACTGAATTCTAAGTCTTGTAGCACAAGCTTCAATATTTTTAATATTTTTAGATCCACCAAGTGCTTCTAAATATGCAATTGCTTTCTCATTTTTAGTTGTTTTAGTTGTAGTATTTTCATAATTAATTCCATCAGAATCATTTTCTCTGAACATAGTTTTAATATCAAATGCTTTTATCATCCAATAAAAAATCAAAAAATACAAAGCAGCATATATAGGACCAACAATCATTAAATATATTCCATTATTTCCAAGATTATAACTTAATACATAATCAAAAAGCCCTGCAGAAAAAGTAAAGCCTAACTTTACATTTAAAACATTCATCACAACCATAGAAACACCAGTTAAAACAGCATGAACAATATACAAAGGAAAAGCTAAGAACATAAAACTAAACTCTATTGGTTCAGTAATTCCTGTTAAAAAAGATGTTAACATTGCAGATATTAAAACACCGCTTGCAAGTTTTCTTTTTTCAGGCTTAACACAAAGTATCATAGCAATACAAGCAGCAGGTAACCCAAACATCATAACAGGAAACATTCCTGCCATAAATATACCCGCAGATTTATCACCCGCATAAAATCTCCACAAATCACCATGTTTAATAACATCAACTCCATTTTCAATAACAGAGTAATCACCAAAATTAAACCACACCAAATTATTCAAAATATGATGAAGACCAGTTGGAATTAAAAGCCTATTAAAGAATCCATAAAAGAAAAGCCCAATGTTACCAGATTCTATAATCCAATTACCAAATAAAGAAATTCCATTTTGAATAGTAGGCCAAATAATATAAAAAATATAAGTTACTAAAATAGCAGATATTCCAGAAACAATAGGAATAAATCTTTTACCAGAGAAAAAAGCTAAATAAGAAGGTAATTCAATATCTTTAAACCTATTATAAAGATACCCACTCATACCCCCAACAATCATACCACCAAGCACCCCTGTATTAATTTTAGCATCTAATATTTTTAACCCATTAACCATAATAAAATATGCAATAATAGAGGCAAGAGCAGCAACTCCATTAGTATCTTTAGCAAAACCTATTGCCACACCAATAGCAAAAACAAGCGGTAAATTATCAAATATAGAGGCACCAGCACTTGCAATAAAAGGAATATCTAAAACATCTGCCTGCCCTAACCTCAATAGTATTCCTGCAATTGGTAAAACAGCAATCGGCAACATCAAAGCCCTTCCAAGCTTAGACATAAACTCTCCTAATTGTTTTATTATATTATACATGGTATTTACCCCCTTTTTATTTAAAAAATTTTTATCTTCAAAACAATCATTTAATAAAACATAAATGATAATTGCATTCAAAAAAAATATACAATATTTTCATTAATATTACAATATCAATTAATACAAATTAAATATGGGAGATACACTTATAAAGCATACCCCCCATATTTATACATAAATAACTTAAAATATTATTTTATAAATTAAATTTACTTCGCATTAGATTCCTAACATCTTCTACTTTTTCCATGTTCAAAGCAATTTCCACCGCTTCAACACATTCAGAGTATTTTAAAGTTCTAATCAATGCTTTTACATCAGGTATCAAACTCCTACTTACAGATAACTCTTTTACCCCAAGTCCCACAAGTAAAGGAATCGCTTCTATTTCAGAGGCCATAGCTCCACAAACAGATGTTACTTTTCCATGTTTATTCCCACCCTCAACAGTCATTTTAATCATTCTAAGTAAAGATGGATTAAGATTACTAATTTGAGAAGCTAAATCAGGATTCCCCCTATCCATCGCCAAAGTATACTGAGCTAAATCATTTGTTCCAATAGAAAAAAAATCAACATATTTAGCAAATTGTTCTGCCATTATTGCAGCAGCAGGCACTTCAATCATTATTCCAAATTTAACATCTACAGAAATACCAAGATTCTTTTTTTCTTCTTCAATTATATTTTTAACTGCAAAAATTTCTTGAATAAAAGTAATCATAGGAATCATAATATAACACATTTCTAAAGGCTTAACCCTAAGCAATGCCCTTATTTGAGATCTAAACAATTTAATATTATCAAAATAGTTCCTAACCCCTCTTTTACCCAAAATCGGATTCTCTTCAATTGGCATTTTAACATAAGAAAGAGGCTTATCTCCACCAACATCCAAAGTTCTAATTGTAACGGCATTACCTTTTACAGAATTAATAATAGACTGATACATTTCATATTGTTCATCTTCTGTAGGAGCATTTTTAGAGTTAAAAAATAAAAACTCTGTTCTTAAAAGCCCAATTCCTTCTGCACCATTAACAAAAGCTGTTTCAGATTCTTGTAAATTTCCAATATTACCTTTAACCGTAATAGAAACAGAATCAGTTGTTATTGCAGGTTTTTTACAATCTTTTAGGTTAGTTTCTTTTATTTTTTTAATATTTTCAACTTCCTTTATTATTTTTTCAACTTCATTTTTAGAAGGATTAATCTTAATACTTAAAGAATCAGTATTTAAAATTGCATTGGTATTATTTTTAAATTGCAATACCTCCATACCAACAGCAACAATTGTAGGTATTCCTATGTTTTTAATCATTATAGAAACATGAGAAGTAGCAGAACCTTTAGCTAAAATAATCCCAACAACATTTTCATCAAATTCTAAAATATTAGACGGAATAAGATCTTCTGCAACAATTATAGTATTTTTAGAAAACTTCATAGCAATATTATCCATTCCTAAAATCGCCATAATTATCCTTTTTTCTAAATCTTTAAAGTCAGCAATTCTCTCAATCAATAAAGGATTATGTGTAGATTTAAGAACATGAATAGCTTTTTGTATTGCTTTTCTCCAACCAAAAGCAGCAGTTTTATTATCTTTAATAATATTTTTAGCATCCATTAACAAACTAGGATCTTTAACAAGCATCAAATGTGCTTGAAAAATTTCTGCCTTACTTTTTTGTTTTTTTGCTTTAGCTTCAAGTATTTCATTTTCTAAATCTTTAACTACCTTATGAATAGCTTTTGCCAATACATCTTCTTCTACCCTAGGATTTAAAGATTCTTCTTCAATATCAATCTCTTCTTCAACCATTTTAAAGATGTTTCCAACAACAACTCCACTACAAGCAATAACCCCCTTAAAAGTCAATTCTTCATCGGGATTAATTTTTTTAACAACTTTTTGTTTTTCATGTTTTTCATTATTATCAAAAGAATTCGTTGTAGATGAAACATTATTTTTTTTAACTTCTTCCCCAAGCCCATTTTTACAAGCCTCCATAATTTCATCAACAACCGATTTAGAAGAAAGCCCAATTCCTTTTATTTGAATTTTATCGCCATAACCAATAGAAAGCCCCATAATACCAACAACACTTTTAGCACTTGCTTGTTTGTTATTTAATAAAATAAAAATATCCCCAGAATATTTATTTGCTATATTAAAAATATGAGAAGCAGGCCTAGCATGAATTCCAGTATGATTCATAATTGTAACAAATTCAGATAAGTATTCACCATCATCTAGGGTTGTTTTTAGATCAACATTTTTATTGTTATCTATTTGTTCACCATTTTCAGTGTTAGAAAGATACATAAATTTATTTTCAGATACTTTTACATCCCCATTGCCATATTTTACAATATTCAAATTAGCATTATTTGTAATAACACAAATAACAACATTACTTTTAGCATTTTTGGTTATATATGAATTATCAAATTCAATTAAAGGAGTATTTGCTTTTACAGTTTGCCCTTCTACAACCAAAGATTTAAAACCTGCTCCTTTTAAAGCAACAGTTTCAAGCCCAATATGTATCAACATTTCAACTCCAGAACTATGCTGAATAACAATAGCATGCTTAGATGAGTGTAAGGTTATAATTTTACCATCAAAAGGCGAACACACTTGAAAAGAAGAAGGAGAAATAGCCATTCCATCCCCCATCATTTTACCTGCAAAAACTTCATCTTTTACCGAAGTAATATCTATAATATTTCCAGAAACAGGAGCAAAGCAATCTATTTTTACAATTTTACTACTTTTATCTTGATTAAACAATTTTTTAAAAAACCCCATAAAATCACCCTCAATAATTAAAAATCTCAACACTTAAACTTAATTTTATTATAATTTTATTATAAATTAAAATATAATTTTTCATTTTATTTTTAAATCAATAAAAATTTACAATTTTATAACAATCAATTTTTATTAAATACCATCTACAATAAATATTCAAGCAATAAAATTGATAAAATTAAGTTTTTTAATTTTACATTATAAAAAAAAACAAATATTATTATGTAAATATCAATAATATCAATATTGTCAATATCAATAACAATAACAAGGAGTCAACCTAGCAATGAAAAACATAATGCAAATGATGCAAAAAGCTCAAGAGATGCAAAAAAAAATGGAGCAAGTGCAAAAAGAATTAGAAAATGAATCCTACACATCACAATCAGGTGGAGGGTTAGTTTCAGTTACAATTAAAGGTAGCGGAGAGATTTCAAGAATAGAAATAGATGATTCATTAATAAAAATAGATGAAAAAGAAATGTTAGCAGATTTAATTGCCGCAGCTTACAACTCTGCAAAAAAACAATCAACAGAAGCAAGCAATAACAAAATGAAAGATTTAACTGGCGGATTAGGACTTCCATCAGGTTTTAAAATACCAGGACTTTTTTAACCCCATAAACAAAAGTATTACTTAATTAAATGCCAGATTCTAAAACAATTACAAATGTTATATCTATTTTCAATCGCCTACAAGGTATAGGAACAAGAAGTGCAAAAAGAATAGTAATAGATCTAATCAAAAAAAGAGAACAGATTTTATTCCCCTTAATAGAGCAATTAAATATTCTATACAAAGAAATTAAAACTTGTGAAATATGTTACAATATAGACACAACATCTCCATGTAGTATTTGCCAAGATACAACAAGAGATTCTAGTATTTTATGTATAGTAGAAGACATCAATTCATTATGGGCGATTGAAAAAAGTAGTTGTTATAAAGGAATATATTTTGTTTTAGGAAATAATTTATCCGCCTTGCACCAAAAAACACCAGATAAACTTAATATAGATAAATTAATAAAAAATATATCACAAAATCATAATATCCAAGAAGTGCTATTTGCATTATCTTCAACCATAGAAGGTCAAATAACAAGTAATTATATTCAAGAAGAACTAGAAGTTTTCAATCTCAAAGTAACCACCTTAGCAAAAGGAATCCCTATGGGTGGAGAAATAGATTATTTAGATGATATAACAATAGAAACCGCAATAAAGTTAAGAAAGGAGTTATAGTTTAATTGTTACATTCCCATTCATTAATTTTTTACCCTAACCCTATTTTAAAAAAAAAGTCCCAAAAAATTTCCCCAATAAAACATAGCAAATCTACCCTTTTACCAATCATAGAACAAATGTTTAATATAATGATAAAAGAAGATGGAATAGGATTAGCAGCGAATCAAATAGGTCTAGATATTTCCCTAGCAATAGTTTATATTCAAGAAATAGAAAATCCAACTTTTGAAGATTTTTTAAGTCAAGGATATATTTTAATTAACCCAGAAATAACATTTCAATCAGTAGAAACAGCAATCTATAAAGAGGGTTGCCTATCAATCCCAACAATATTAGCAGAAGTAACAAGGCCCAAAGAAATAACATTAACCTATCAAGATACATCCTACAACACACACACATTGAATGCAACTGACCTTTTAGCAACCTGCATTCAACACGAAGTAGATCATTTAAATGGTATTTTATTTACAGATAGATTAACCCCTTTTAAAAGAAATTTTCTTTTAAAAAAATACAAAAAGAATCAACAAAAGGAATTATAAAAAATCATGCCAATAAAAGTATGTTTTATGGGAAGTGCAGATATATCTTGTAATATACTAGAATTTTTATTAACAAATCAAAAAAAATTTAATATAAACATTACCCACCTTTACACAAAAGAACCAAAGCAGGTTGGCAGAGGTCATAAAGTTATTTATTCAAAAATTTATCAACAAGCACTCTCAAATAATTTAACAATCCTAACTCCAAAAACTTTAAAAAATCAAGCAATTCAACAAAATTTCATTAATGAAAAATTTGATTTATGCTTAGTATTTGCCTATGGTTTGATTTTACCTCTTCCCATTTTAAATGCACCTATTTTAGGTTGCCTAAACATCCATGCCTCCCTACTTCCATTATTAAGAGGTGCCTCCCCCATTCAAAGAAGTATAGAACAAGGATTAAAAGAAACAGGAATAACCCTAATGTATATGGATGAAGGATTAGATACAGGAGATATTATTTTCCAAGAAAAAACAAGCATTTTACCTACCACAACACTAAAAGATTTATTTTTAGAAATAGAAAATCTATCAAAAACAATACTCAAAAAGCTTTTTGAATTTTTACCAAACAAATTACCAAGAATACCACAAAATAATTTACAAGCAACCTATGCACCACCACTAAAAAAAGAAGAAGGATTAATAAACTGGAAAGAAACAGCAGAAACTTTAAACAGAAAAATTCTAGCATTTTGCAATTACCCAACTTCATATTTTTATGATAGCAATAATAAACTTTTTAAAATAATCTCCGCAGAAGTATACAAAACAAACAACTCAAAACCCGCAGGCGAAATTTTAGATCAAAATAAAAATTTAATTATCCAAACAGGATATAATGCCTTAAAAATTTTAACAATAAAAAAAGAAGGTAAACAAACACAACCTATTGAATTGTTTTTGCAAGGTAATAAATTTCACCAAAACAACCTAAACTTACCAATTGAAAAAAAATAAAATGACTACCTTTTTTACCCACAAACAAACAATTTTATTGACAAAATTAAAATATCTTGTTAATTTGCTAATTAATATACATCCAATTTATTATTCTAAAGGTAACATATGAATATATTAATAAGAATTATTATATATCTCTTATTTTCCACTATTTTTATTAAAATTTTACCCAGTTATACAACAGATTCTTATCAGATTAAAATGGTTGGTTCTTCAACCGTATATCCTTTTGCAATAATAATGAGCGGACTATTTGAAAAAATTAATGTTGTTTTGCCCACAATAGAATCCAATGGTTCTGGAGGAGGATTTAAACTTTTTTGCGAAGGTGTAGGAGATTCATATCCAGACATTGCAAACAGCTCCAGACAAATTAAATCCCAAGAACTAAAAGATTGTGAAAAAAATGGTGTTTCTCCCCCATTAGAAGTAATCATAGGATATGATGCAATTACCTTAATACACAATAAAAACTTAACCACCTTCAACCTAACAACACAAGAAATTTTCCTCGCATTAGCAGAATTCATTCCAGATATCAACAACAATTTAATTAAAAATCCATATAAATTATGGAGTGATATCAACAAAAATTTACCTAAAATCCCAATCAAAGTATTAGGGCCACCATCAAGTTCAGGAACAAAAGATAGCTTTTTAGAATTAGCATTTAAAAAAGGTTGCAATTCTTTACATATCAAAGATGAAAATATTTGCACAAGCATAAGGCAAGACGGTGCATGGATAATCAGCGGAGAAGACGATCATCTAATAATAACTAAAGTAAGTAATTCATCTGATTTAATAGGAATCCTAGGTTATAATTTTTACATAGAAAATAAAGATAAACTACAAGCAATTAGCATTAACTCAATTACAGCAACAGAAGAAAATATTCTTTCCAACAAATATACTCTTTCAAGACCACTCTACATGTATTTTAAAACAGAACACATCTTACTAGAACCAACTTTATTAAAATTTTTAAATTTTATTCTAGCAAATAATATTTTAGGTTTTAACGGCTATCTTGCAGAAAAAGGATTAATCCCAATAACAGAAAAAGAAAAATCCACAACATTAACAAGTATTAGCAATATTCAAATCAAGTAAGGATTATTATGTCTTTTTTAATTAGCTTTATGTTACTAATTATAATAATTTATTTTAGCTATATATTAATCATAAAAACAGTAAATAAACTTTTCAATTTCAATATCACAGAAAACAAATATCTCAAAATATATTATGGTTTTTATATTGCTATTCCAATGTTAGTTACTTTTTTAGTAATTACATTATTTTCATCAAAATTAATCTTATTTTATTTAGGAAAAACATCCCAACAATCTTTTCCACAAAATTCAATCAAAAGCTGTGCCCTTTATATCCATTTACAAGAGGATTACAAATGCCAAATTCTAAACAAAAAAGATTTTAAATCTTTAAAAGTTATCTCAAAAAAGTACCTCACCTATACAGATTTTATAAACTCCAATAAAATTAATATCTTAACGTTAATATCTATTTTAAGCTTATTTTTATTATTTTTAAAATTACATTCACTTAAAAATATTAATGAAAAATTAGGCTCAATGGTAGAAGTTTTTTTATGGTGCTTTTCCCTTGTTGGTATTTTAATTAGCATAGGAATTATTCTTTCTTTATTTTTAGAAACTTTAAAATTTTTCCACTTAGTGCCATTAAAAAATTTTATTTTTGGCTTAAAATGGAATCCAGATGCAACAAATAATATATCACAAAATTTAGGATTAATTCCTCTTTTAAATGGAACAATTTTAATCGCCTTAATCGCAATTATTTTTTCTTCTTTTTTAGGAATATTCTCAGGAATATATTTGTCAGAATACATGCCTAAAAATTTACAAAAAATAATTAAACCAATATTAGATGTTTTAGCAGGGATTCCAACAATTATTTACGGTTTTTTTGCTGCAATCACATTAACACCAATTATACAATCGTTTTTATCCAATTTTAATCTAATCCTAAATAATGAAAGTAGTCTAATCGCAGGTATTGTAATAGGTATAATGATAACACCAATAATAACATCACTTACATATGATGTATTTAAAACATTACCAAAAAACATTAAAGAAGGTGCATTAGGATTAGGACTAACCAAAAATGAATCTATCCGCAAAATATGTTTTCAAATGGCACTACCCAATATAATAAGCAGTATAATTCTTGCTTTTTCAAGGGCAATAGGAGAAACAATGATAGTAGTAATGGCCTCAGGCTTAGCTGCTAAAATCACCCTTTCACCTTTTGATTCAGTAACAACCATAACAACCCAAATTGTAATAATGCTTCAAGGGGATCAAGAATTTAACAACCCAAAAACATTATCAGCTTTTGCCCTTGGTTTTATTTTATTTTTAATTACATTATTTTTAAATATCATTTCACTTTATATAACCAAAAAATATGGATACAATAAAAAATGAGTAAATTTAGATTATTTAAAGAATATATTTTTCAAGCAACAGGCTTGTTTTCTATTTTTATTTTATTTTTTATACTAATCTACATGCTATACTCTATTTTTATTAATAGCTACAAAGCTTTTTATACCCATAAAATAACACTAACCATAACATTTACAGAAAAAATGTTAAAAAATCAAAATTTAAAAGATCCAAATTTTGCATCTAATATTTTAAAAGT
>JBIIMR010000088.1:0-4948 GCA_044337895.1 Alphaproteobacteria bacterium | reverse complement strand
TTCAATAAAACAAAAACATCCACTTTATTTTTGCAATAGTTTTACAAGCATAATAGGAATAGATGAAAACGGAGCAATAATCCATTACAGACCAACAAAAGAAACCAACAAAACACTTTCAAAATCAAGTAGCATTTTAATAGACTGTGGTTCACACTATTTAAATGGCACAACAGATATCACAAGAAGCATCTGTTTTAACAGCAAAAACGAAGATTACAATAAATATTATACCCTTGTATTAAAAGGGCACCTATCCCTAGCAAGCAGCAACATCCCAATTGGTAATACTTTTGGCAGCATAGATATCCTTGCTCGTCAATTTTTAACAACAGAATTAGCAGATTATCCACATGGAACAGGACACGGAGTAGGCTACTTCAATAATGTCCATGAAGAACCAATATCTTTAAATTCAAAAAACACCACAGAAATTAAAGAAGGTATGATTTTTTCAATAGAACCAGGATACTATAAAGATAACCATTTTGGAATTCGCCTAGAAAATTTATATCAAGCTAGTTTAAACCCACTTAACCCAAATTTTTTCAAATTCATTCCCCTAACCTATTTCCCATTTAGTATTAGCAATATTCAAAAAAGCTTACTTTCACAAAAAGAAATAAATTGTATAAACAATTACCACAAAGAAACCAAAGAAAAACTAATACCATTAATAAAAAGTAGTCATTTAAAGGATTTTTTGATTGAAATTACAAAAACTTTATAGCTTATAAAATTTTATAAGAAATATCTTATACCTAAGTAAACAGTAGAATGATTATTTTTAACATAATAATAATTATCTGTTTTATCCCAAAGAGAATCAATTGGTTCAAAAATTTTCACCTTCCCTGTAAATAAGTAATTATAATTTACATTAATAGCAATATTTTTCAACATCTTATATTCATATCCAATCCCAATTTTATAAGGAAAAGACATAGACTGCCCAGATTTATTTTCAGAAAGTCCAGAATATTCATACCCATATGTAAAAAAATTCCAATCAATCCCAAATCCTAAATCTAAAAATACTTTAGAAGATTTAATTTTCAAAATATCATATTCAAAAGATAACATTAATTCAGTTGTTCTAAAATCTTTAGCATAAATAAATTCCCTATAAAAATGATCAACCATATCTCCATCAAAAAATATCATATTTTGATATTCAGAATCATCTTCACCTGCAAATTTTGTATTATAAGATAAAGAAACAATATACCTAAAATCCGATCTTAATTTTTTACCAAAATTAAATTCAAAAGAGTTATCATTCAAATTCACAATAGATCCAGAAGCAAACTGATATTTATTATCTGCAAAATCATAATACATATCGTTATTTCCAAAAGAAAATCCCAAATTAAATCCAACAAAGTAGCTACTATCAACCTTAATATCACCCATATCTTCTATTTTAATTCTATTAGACCCCCCAAAGAATTGCTTAACTCCAAAAATATATTCATTATAATAAGAATTTTTTTTCACCGCTCCAAAATTTTCATATATTGTCTCTACCTGAAAAGTTTTGTAACTAATAGGATTTGTTATACTAACAAAATTATACTTAAAAAAAATAGCATTATTATTCATTTTATACATTAACCCACTACCAATTTTGTAAGTAAATGCAACCTTATAGAGCTGTTCCATTATATTTGTATTAGAGTTGACTATAGTTTTAGCAATAATTAAATCTCCACCAACATCCCCATTAATAAACCAAGAAACAGAACTATTATTACCAACAACAAATTGCAATAAATCATATTCTAAATCAAGAAACAATCCTTTTTTATTTAAACCATAAACTTTATCAACCCCTATAGTCTCTTCCAAACTACCTAAATCCCCATAATTTAAAGAATTTTTCAAATCAGATTCAAACATAACCGCTATTCTAAAAGTGTTATTAATATTTAATCCATAATTAATTTGCAGTGCATTCAAATTACTCACATCATATTTTGAATTATTATTTATCATTTCACTATCTGTATATGCTAAGCCAACAAATTTATTATAAAAAGAAAATCCATTATTTACAAAAAAACATTGCAAAAAAGCAATTAAAATCAACCAATAAAATTTCTTCATTTTTACACTTTTACACCCATTTTAGAAATATAAAAACCCTACAGTTTTTATAAAAAACTTTTATAAAAAAATTATATCATAATTTAAATATATAACAAACTACTTAAACAAATCTTTTATAGGAGCAAAACTTTTTCTATGTTCTTCTATAAAAGAAAACTTTTTTATCGCTTCAAAGTGTTTTTTTGTTCCATAACCTGCATTTTTATCAAAACCATAATCAATTCCTTTTTCAATATTTTTTTTATGTAAATCAATCATTATATTATCCCTATAAATTTTTGCGAAAATAGAAGCTAAACTAATAGTATAGCTTTTAGAATCACCTTTTACAATACTCAAATAAGGCAACACAGAGTTAACCTTTAAATTACCATCAATGATAGCAAAATCTGCTAAATGCTTATTTTTCATAATTTTTATAATTTCTTCAACAGCTAACTTATTAGCTTCTAAGATGTTAATTTGATCTATTGTAAAATTATCAATTTCATAGAATTCATAAATAATATTTTCTTTTATATTTTCAAAAATAAATCTTCTTTTTTTGTCTGTTAATTTTTTAGAATCATTAATTAAATTAAAAATTTCTAAATTAGTATGATTCTTCTCAAACAAAACAGCACAAACAATTAAAGGACCCACTAAAGCACCCCTGCCAACTTCATCAATTCCAACAATTTTTTTAAAACCCTTAGAATTTAAACTATTTTCAATTTCAAAGTTTGGCATTTTTTAACCCATATTTTATTAACAAAATCTCTTAACTATTTTAAATAATATAATTTTTATGTTAAAATAACAAACTAAAAACTTTAAATAAAGGATACAATATGGATAATCAATCTAAATGGTTAAAGCTACTCAGTAGTCAAAGATTAAGTAATAAATCAGAATTAGATTCAAGAAGCCCCTATTTAATAGATATAGACAGAATAACTTTTTCAACCCAATTTAGAAGATTACAAGATAAAACACAAGTGCACCCCTTAGCACAAAGTTCTTATGTTAGAACTCGCCTAACCCACTCACTAGAAGTAGCAACAGTAGGTAGATCACTAGGATACAACATCGGCAAACATTTAATCAAAAAATATCAACTCAAAAACATCACAGAACACGATTTTGGATATATTTTACAAGCAGCATGTTTAGCACATGATATAGGTAATCCACCATTTGGGCATGTAAGCGAAGCAACAATAATCAATTTTTTTACCATTAATAGAAATAATTTAGGGAATGTTACAACCGAAGAATTTAACGATTTAATAAATTTTGATGGTAATTCACAAGGGCTAAGAATAATTTCAAATCTAGCAGGTTATGGAAACCACCAAGGATTTAAATTAACCTATGCTACTTTAGGAGCTTTTTGTAAATATCCTAGAAGTTCACAGAATTTAACTGCTAAACATAAAGAAATAATAGGAATGAAAAAAAGTGGTATATTGCAAACAGAATTATCTATTTTTCAAAATATAGCTAAAAATTTAGATCTAATAGAGATAGAAAAAAACAATGCATGGTATAGGCATCCATTAGCATTTTTAACAGAGGCCGCCGATGATATTTGTTACTCAGTTGCAGATATAGAAGACGGATATGCAACTTCACTTTTAAGCTTAAAAGAAGTAGAAACTTTATTAATACCCTTAGCAAGAAATCCACTAAAATATAAAGGTAATTCAAAAGAAAGAATTGCAGAATTAAGAAAAGAATCTTTTTATACAAAAATGACAGAAAATCAAAAGATTGAATTTTTAAGAGGAAAATCAATCAGCAATTTAATAGACAGCACAATTGAAGTTTTTTTAAATAATGAAGAGAATATTTTAAATGGAACATTCAACAATGAACTTTTACTTTTAACACAATTTAAAAGCGAAGTAGAAAAGTGTAAAGAAGAAGCAAAGTTAAAAATATATGAATCCAATATTAAATTAAAAAGCGAAGTCACAGGTATTACAGCTATAGAGGGAATTTTAACAGAATTTATTACCACAATAAATAATCCTAACCGTCCAAAGTCAATTAGATTTAGCCAATTAATCAACTATAATCAATATTCAGAAATATCTGACTATAATAAAATTGTTTGTCTTTTAGATTATATTTGTAATACAACAGATAGAAAGCTAGTAGAGTTATACCATCACTTATTAGGCTTATAAAAAAGTATTCTAAAAAATTAACCATAAATTAACTATTTATAAACTAAAATAAAAATGTCGTGATGTTGTTTAATTATACATCTAACACTTTAAATTTTAAAACAAGTGGTTTACCTCCCCCGATTTTAAATCACTTGTTTTAACTTTTTCACTTTCTTTTTTTATTTATTTGCCTACTTCTAGCTATTGCTAAATTTCCCTCTAAAACATCTTCAGTAATTACACTTCCAGCAGCAATTAAAGAGTTTTTTCCTATCTCAACAGGAGCAACCAAAGCAGAATTACTTCCAATAAAACTATTTTCCCCAATAATTGTTTTATGTTTATTTTTACCATCATAATTACAAGTAATAACCCCTGCTCCAACATTTACATTATTATAAATAGTAGAATCACCTACATAACTCAAATGATTAACTTTAGTTTTTGAACCAATATTACTTTGCTTAATTTCTACAAAATTACCTATTTTTGAACTTTCCCCAATAATTGTATTTGGTCTAATCCTAGCATAAGGCCCAACACTTGCACCTTCCTTAATTTCAACTCCTTCAAGATGAGAAAATCCTAAAACTTTTACATTATCACAAATTTTTACATTTCTTAGAATAATAACAAAAGGTTCAACTATCGTATTTTTCCCAATTTCTGTATCTAAACTCAAATAA
>JBIIMR010000087.1:0-4957 GCA_044337895.1 Alphaproteobacteria bacterium | reverse complement strand
AAGCATGGTGAGATGAAGCATGGTGAGATGCAAAATGAAGAGATGAAGCATGGTGAGATGAAGCATGGTGAGATGCAAAATGAAGAGATGAAGCATGGTGAGATGAAGCATAGTGAGATGCAAAATGAAGAGATGAAGCATGGTGAGATGCAAAATGGGGGAATGGGAAAATCTATGATGAATCATTTTTCTGATGTTGAGTATGTTGATTTGTTAGTTAATAATAAAAATGTTGAAGTTTTAGATAAACTGGAAGATGGTAGGGTTAGATTAAGAATTATTAATGCTTTTATTGATGGTTTTTTGAATTTTAAATATTCTGGTGGTGATATGGAAATTGTGTCTGCAGATGGGGTTGATGTTAATCCTATAAAAGTTGACACTTTGAGTGTTGCAATGGGAGAGACTTATGATATTGTGGTTCGTTTAAAAGTTGGTCTTGCTTATGAACTAAGGGCTTATTTACTTGGGTCTAAAAATAATGATTATGTTAGTACTTTTGTTGGGAATGGTGATAAGGTTTATGTAAATGATGAAAATGATTCAAAAAACAATCAAAAATATGTTTCACATTATTTGGAGTTGAAGAGTATTATCCCTAGTTACTTAGATTATTATAAAAAAAATCTTAATGTAAAAACTAAAATAGAATTTAATTTGAAGGGTAATCATCAAAAATATGACTTTATAATAGCTGATTCAGATGGTAAAAAAATAGATTTAATGAAAATTAAGTTGGGAGATGTAATTAGGGTAAGAATAAAAAATAAAACTATGATGCCTCATCCTATGCATTTACATGGATTCTTTTTTAAGTTAATTGAATTTAATGGTAAGACTGTTGATTTAATTAAGCATACTATCAATTTAGAACATATGGATTATGCTGTGATTGAATTTGTGGCAGATGCTGAAGGTAAATGGCTTTATCATTGTCATAATTTGTTTCATATGGCAAATGGAATGATGATGATTTTTGAGGTTGAAAAAAAATAAGTGAAAATAGATGAGCTTTTTAGTTGGACTTTTTTTGAAGAAATTAAGCCTAATAAAAAAATTATGGAAATATTAATTAATGGTGAAGAGGTTATTTTAGCTTATAAAACATTGAGGGATATTGCTGCAATAACTAATAAAAGGATTATTGTAGCAGATACTCAAGGAATTACAGGGGTTAAAGTAGAGATATTTAGTATACCTTTTAAATCTATTGAAATGTATTCTACTGAAAATGCTGGAATTATTGATTTTAATGCAGAAGTTAAATTATTTACTAAAATAGGTAATTTTAAGTTAAAACTTGGTAGGAATGTTGATGTTAGAAAAATTGACAGGGTGATATCTAGTGTTATTTTGAATATTTAATATTACTAACTATTTAAGAAAAATAATTTTAAAGATTCTAAAATAGTGTTTATTCCTGTTGTTCTTGAACCAAATGCTAAGGTGTTTATGTTTAAGTTTTGATTATTTTTAATGTGAATAATTTCTGTTGGATTTGTAATTAAAGCAGGTTGAATACTTTTTACTTTGGCAATTGAATTTGCAATTCCTAAACCTGTGCCACAAATTACTATTGCAAAATTATTTTTATTATTTAAAATTGCTTCACCTGCTAAAATTCCATAGTTTGCATAATTTGTTGAATCTTCGCTATTTGTTCCATAATCTTGAAATAAAATATTGTGTATTTTTAAAAAATGTATGATTTCTTTTTTGTATAAATATCCTGCATGGTCTGATGCTATTGCAATATTTGGGGTTGGAAGATTTATTTTTTGCATATATATTATCCTTTATAATTGCAAATTGTTGCAATTCTTTCTTTATGTTTTCCTTCTAAAAAATTGCTAGTTAAAAAATTTTTAACAATTTGGAGGTTGAGGTCTAAGCCGCAAATACTTGTGCTTAAAATTAAAATGTTAGAATTATTATGTTCTTTTGCCATGGAAGCTGAAAATTCGTTATTGCAAGGGGTTACTATTAATTTTGGAATTTTACTTAAGCATAAAAAAAATTCTTGATTGTAGTTATCTATTAAAATAAAATTTGTTATTTCTTTTGTATTTAAAATTATATTTTTTGCCTCTATATGCTTTGTTATAATTGTTTCTTGAAGATTAAAATCTTTTAAATTTTGTGTTAAATATTTTAATGTGTTTTGATTTTGTTCCTTTTTAATTGTAATTAAATGAAGCTTTGGAGATATTTGAGCTTTTAAAGACATTTAGGTTCTTTCATTTTTTTGATTATATTATTGATAGTATAGGATATTTAAAAATAATATTGTTATTTGATTTAAAAAATGTTAACTTTATAGAATAATATAGGTTATTATGATGGGTTGTTTTTCTAAAAAAATTTATAGGTTGGAGTGAAAAAATTAGGCGATGTTTGATTTAAAATTAATTGAAGGAATGAAAAAGCCTTTAAATCCTAAATTTGGGAGTGGTCCTTGCACAAAAAGGGTTGGGTATTCTTTGGAGAAATTAAAAGATGAATATTTGGGCAGATTTCATAGAAGTTCAAAGTTGTTAGAATTTTTTAATGATTTAAATAATAAATTTAGAAAAATTTTAAATATTCCAAATGATTATAAACTGATGATTGTTCCTGCTTCTGATACTGGAGCTATTGAGCTTGTTATGTGGAATTTTTTAGGATGTAATAGGGTTGATTCTATTGTATTTGATTATTTTGGAAAGCTTTGGGTTAAGGATTTACAAGAAGAATTAAAAATAAAAAATTTAAATGTTTTTGAATCTAATAGGATGGGTGAGTATCCTGATGTATCAAAAGTGGATTTTAAAAATAATGATGTTATTTTTACACATTGTGGAACAACAACGGGTGTTATATTTAAGGATGAAAATTTAATTCCTGTAAACAGAAATGGGTTAATTATATCTGATGCGACTTCTTATGTTGTTTCTTATAAAGTGGATTTTACTAAAATAGATATATTGACTTTTTCTTGGCAAAAATGTATTGGTGGAGAAGCACAGCATGGGATGGTTGTTTTATCTCCTTTGGCAATGGAAAGACTTAACAATTATAATCCTAATATTCCTATTCCTAAAATATTTGCTATTAAAAGGGATGGTAAAATTATGGATAAATTTATTAATGGGGAGCCGATTAATACTCCATCACTGCTTGCTTGTATTGATGCAATGGATGCTTTGGATTTTTTAGAAAAAAATGGGGGAATTGATTTTGCTATTAAAAAAGTTGATGCAAATTTTAAAGTAGTAGAACATTTTGTTAATAAAGTTGATTTTGTAGATTTTTTAGCTGTTGAAAATGCTAGGGCAAAAACTGCTGTATGTTTGAAAATGGTTGATGATAAATTTTTGCAGTGGGATATAAAAAAGCAAACTAACTTTATGAAAGTTTTATATGAAATTTTAGAAAAAGAGAAAATTGCATATGATATTGCTCCACATTTTGCATCGCCTTTTGGATTTAGAATCTGGTGTGGATTTACTGTTGAGGAAAATGATTTAAAAAATATGTTAGAATTATTGGAAATTGTTTATTTAGATTTAATTAAAAAATTTTAAAAGAGTGTTAATATTATGAATTTAGATGGATTAACATATTTGGTTGTAGGAAGTGGATTTTTTGGGGCAACTATTGCTGAAAAAATTGCAACTGTTTTAAATGAAAAAGTTTTAGTGATTGAAGAAAGAGATTATATTGGTGGAAATTCCCATGATTATATAGATAAAGAAACAGGGGTTTTTGTGCATAAATATGGGTCTCATATTTTTCATACTAAATCTAGTGAAGTATTTGAATATATTAGCAAATTTACTAAATTTAATAATTATAAACATAGGGTGTTTAGTGAGTATAAAAATAAAATTTATGCGATGCCTATAAATTTGCATACAATAAATTCTTTTTATAATGTAAATTTAAAGCCGTTTGAAGTTGATTCTTTTTTGAAAAATATTATTGAAAAAGATAAAAAATTTTTTAAAGAAAATGGTGAAAATGTTGATCTTGATAACCCTAAAAATTATGAAGAAGTATCAATTAGTATGTTAGGGAGGGAGCTTTATGAAGCTTTTATTGCGGGATATACAAAAAAACAATGGGGGATGGACCCTAAGCTTTTAAGCAGTGATATTATAAAAAGATTACCTTTTAGGCATAATTTTGATAATGGATATTTTGAAGATAGGTATGAGGGTATTCCTGTTGATGGGTATACTAAAGTAATGGACACAATGTTACAGCATAAAAATATTGAAGTGAAAACAAATGTTAATTATTATGATATTAAGCATTTGATTCCAAGTAATACAAAAGTTATTTTTACAGGAAGTATAGATAAATTATTTGATTATAAGTATGGTGTGTTGGAATATAGAAGTTTAGATTTTAAAATGGAAGTAAAAAATGTTAGGGATTATTTAGGAAATGCTGTTATTAATTATCCTGAAATTGGGATTCCTTACACAAGAATTCATGAATTTAAACATTATAATAAAGAAAGGGTGGATGTTTTTAAAAGTGATAAAACTTTGATTATGTATGAATACTCTAAAGCATATAAAGAAGGGGATAATAGGTATTACCCTATTAACGATGAAAAAAATAATAAATTATATGAAAAATATAGAATGGAGGCTACAAAAAATCCTAATTTAATTGTTGGTGGTAGGTTGGGTTTGTATAAATATTTAGATATGGATAAAACTATTGAAATGGCAATGCAAATTTTTAAAGAAAAACTTTCAAATTAATGAAAAAAGAGTTTTTTATTATTAATACCTGTTTATAATGAAGAAGAATGTTTTTTGGATGTTGTATTAGATTGGAGAAATTTTTTAACAAATCTTGATATTAATTTTGATATTATGGTAATTAACGATGGAAGTAAAGATAATAGTTTAAAGGTTTTGTATGATAATTTTAAAAAATTTAAAGATATTATTATTTTGCTCCT
>JBIIMR010000086.1:0-4965 GCA_044337895.1 Alphaproteobacteria bacterium | reverse complement strand
GGCAAAAAGAGGTATTAATGTTAATAATGATGTTACTATAAATGCAAATGAATTAAATTCATATGGAACATATCAAAAGAGCACAAAAAATTATTATGGAGTAGTATACACAGATTCTCAAACAGGTAGACAATATAACGGATGGACACAAGAAGAAACATGGACAGGTTATGCAGATTCTATTGTTTCAGAAGCAGGTAGTATTTCAATATCAACAGGCACAGGTGGTATGGATTTATATGGAACAAATATTTATGCTGCACAAAATGTAAGTATAACAAGTAGCGGTGTAATGAATTTTGATGTATTAAGAGATTACTCAACCGCTGCAAGCGAAGCACATTATTATTCATATAAAAAGAAAGGTTTAAGTCACGAAAAAGAAAAACTTGATTATACATCAAAAGAAAGCTCTTCCACAGTTAAATCTTCAAATATAATGGCAGGAGGAGATTTAAGTATATCCAATGGAAGTAATGGTAGTCAAACAGGATCTGCAATCAATTTTTATAGCACTAATTTATCTGCAGGCGGTAATTTAGATATAACAGATGGAGGTCAAGCATCATTTTTAGAAGCATCAGATTATAGTTACAAAGATGAAGATTTAGATTATTACTATAAACAGAGTTGTTTTTTAGGTTGTGGTTTTTCAAGTAATAAAGCGACAGGTCAAATGACTTATAAAATTTTAGCACTTGAACAAGAATCTTTATCAAGCCAAACAAAAACCTATGAACAAACAGGTGTTAAAGGTAGTATTTCCGCAGGTAGAAATATCAATATAACAGATGATACAGAATCAGGAGAAAGAGTCTTCAATGGTTATGATATTACAGCAGGTGAATCATTTAACTTAGGACAAAGTTCTGTTGAATTTAAAGGAACAACCCATTCAAAACAAACAGATAATCATACAGAAGCATCTCAAAGTAGCTTTACTTTGGAAATAGGAAATGAATATGCAGATGTTGCGTTTTCAGCAGTATTATTAGCAAAAAATATTTCTAGCTTAGTAAAGTCAATAAATGCTATGAACGATGCAAAAGCAAATGGAATTTATCAATCAGGTCAAGGTTACGGAGCTTCAGTAGCAGCAAATGTTGTTGCAGTTATGTTTAGCACAATCGCATTAGCTCAAAATATAGGGGATGCAGCAGATGTAGGAACAGCAGCAACAGCAGGGTTTTATGGTGGATTTTCATTTGGCAAATCTTCAACAGTAGGGGATACACAAACAACAGAAACAGGATATGCATCAAATGCATCTGTAAATGTTGGATCTATTTCAAGTTCAGAAATAACCCTAACAGCAGCAGATATAAAAATAGAGGATCAATCAAAAGATTTAACCATTAATTATTCAAAAGTTGCAAATGAAACTAACACAACTTCAAATTCAGTAACAAAAGGATGGGATATTTCAGTTTATACCAACGGAGATATTAATTTCCAACATACAAAAGATACTTTAACTTCAAACTATTCACAAAAAGATTATATAACAAGTAGTGCAACTATTAATAATTTTTCAGGTAGTAAAATAACAGTTCAAGGTAATAATGGTGTTTTAGATATTAAAAATAGACAAGGAGACATAACAGTAGACGGAGTATTAGTAACAGATGTAAGCTTTAGCGATTACACAGAAGATTCTAAAAATAAAACCTACGGATTTTCTTTAAATGCTAGCAAAAAAGATAAATCTTCTAAAAAATTAGATAAATTAGAAGATAAAAAATCACTAAGAAACAAACTTCCATCTAAATTAGATAACATTATTCCAGACGAATTAAATTTAAGTACAGTAAATGCAGGATTTACAAACAATTCAATAGATGAAAGAGAAGAATATGTAGCAGACGAACAAAGTAAGATTAGTTTAGGAGAAGGTGACGGTTCTGTTACATTTACAGAAAATTCAAGCTTTACAGGAACAGTTGTAGATACAGGTAGTGCAACAAATGTTCAAGGTTTAACATCAGATATGTTTACATCAATTGCACTCCATTCATATAAAGTAGATAAAGGATTAAGTTTAACATTTGCTAAAAATAAAGCAGCAAAAGGTGATAAGAATGAAAAAAGAGGTGCAAGCTATGCAGGTAATAAAGGAGATACAATTTCCTATGGTGCACATAATTATACTTCAGAAGCATTTGGTGAAATTGGTTCAGGCTTAGTTACAGAATCAACAGACTACGAAGACTTCGGATCAGACATTTTAAATAAAGATCAGTATTATTTTGCCGCAGATGATTTTGTAACAACTTATTATTTATCAGACTTCATGATAGATTTTGATATTTCATTCATGGCAGCAGAGGGTTCAAAAGTTGTATCTTCTAGTTTAAAAGGAATGTCAAAAGTAACATCTAAATACAGTAACACAAAGAGGGAAGATTCTGCATTGTATAAAGCAGGTAAAAAAATAGATTTATGGAGAAATGTTCAAAGAGAATATCAATGGAACAACAGCCCAGTTATAACAGGTAAAGATTATATCGCAAAAGGATTTAATTCTTTAAGAAAGAAACTCACAAAAGATAAAGCAACTAAAGCAGAACTGGATAAGAAAATTGCAATTTCTAAGTTAAATTTAAATGAAAAATTAAATGAAAAAGTAACAATTGCAGATGATGAAGACAAACCAACCTTTAATCAAAATAAATATAGCACAAATATAACACCATCCAGATTATACATTAATAAACCTAATAATATAGTTTCTAGGTTGTATAATAGAGTTTTCTTTAAAGGAAACACTAAACAATTTTTTAATGAGCAAAATAGTTTTATTTCAAAATTAAATAAAGCAGCAGAAAGTATTGAAGCAAATAAAAACATAAGTCAATCAGATCTTAAAATGAATGTTAAGGATTTTGATGCATATCAAGATTCATTGAAGAAAACAGAAGATTCTTTAAAAGAAGTGCAATTAAAATTAAGTATATTAAATGATGCATTACTACAAGCTATTAGCATAAATAACTCTACAGACATCTACGGAAGCATTAATAAAAAAGATTATTCTAGTGAGAAGGATTATTCTAGTGAGAAGTTTATTATTGCAATTAGTGAAGAACAAAAGATTTTGAATGATAAATACAATGATTTATTAAAAAATATATCGAACATAAACCAAAAATCTAAAAAAACAATAGATATTCCAGAATCCATCAATTCAAGTGCATTCTCAGAATTTCATCAAGTAATTTTTTCAGGAAAACAAACACAAATTCCTGTAGATAGTAATCCACAAATTCCTGTAGATAGTAAACCACAAATATCAGATTATTTATCAACAAGCTCTATATATGAAACAGATAAAAGTAAAAGTAATTTTATTAGTAGAACTAATACTAGACTAAATCAAATTGCTAACCACAATATTTCCTCAACATCAAGAGAAAACAAACAAAGAAGAGTAGCACAAGGTGAAGTAACAAATATAATAAATTCTTATAAAAAAAGTTTAAAAGAAGAAAATGAAGTCATTTTAAGTCTTAAGGATCCAGAAATAATATCTCAAAAGATTTTTACTAATATCTTACAAGATTCATTATTTAAAAAACACTCAGATCCAGAATATCAAAGACCTAGACTCTTAAACAATGAAAATGCTATTAGAGCAACAGATGCAGTAACCAATTCACTTAAAAACACATTTAATATTGTAGGTGTATTGAGAAACACAACTACAAATCAAAAAAAGATAGCAACAGCAGATTCCTTAGCACAAGAATTTAGTGATAACCTAGGAAATAATGAATATAATTTAGATTATAAGTATTTACTCTCAGGATCATTGCTTTCAAATACATTAAAACAAATAAATAAAGATAATAAAACAAATAAAGATAATAAAACACATAAATATAATAATATTATAATAAAAGATGGTTTAACTGTGGATGCATTAAGATTATCTCAACAAGCACTAAGTTCTCAAGATCAAAACATTACAACAATGAATTTAGCAATCGAGTCAGCAGTATATAACGATAATAAGGATATTGAGCCAATAACAAAAGAATATCTAGATAACACATTATCTAGTATGAATAAATCATTACCAGTAGATTTAAGTATAGCAGGCCACATTCAAACTATACTATTAAGCAGTTCTTACAATAAAATAGAAAATAATAAGGTTGTATCAGATAAATTATTAAATATGGATACAATTAATGTATATGTTGCAGATTTAATAAAAGATATCAAAACAAAGGGTGCGCTTATATTTACATCAAGAAATCAAGAACTAACCCAAAAGTATTTAGACGGAATGAAGTCTATTATCAATACTTTAGCAATTAAACAAAGTAAATTATTAAGTGAAAACCAAGGGCTAATAGCATTAAAAAATGAACAAACAGTATTAGCAGCAGAACAAGCATCGCCAACACAAGAACAAGAGCAAACAGATTTAATACAAAATAGACCACAAACATTATCAACTGCAATAAAAGAAAACGAGCTTCAAATAAAAGAGAATACCTATTTATTAGGAGAAAGTGCAAAAGCTTTATATATAATGGCAGATTTATTAAGTAATAATAAAGAAACTAATTCAGCAAGTATTACAAAAAAAGAAATTACTCCATTGGTAGAATTTTATGTAAATATCCATTACTTCCAAACATCTTTAGCATCAAAAAATAACCCAACAGAAAATAACCCAACAGAAAATAACCAAACAGAAGCACCAACAGAAGCAACCCCAGACGATACCCCCCAAGGTTCACAAAGAGCATCAATACAAGAAGAACAAACCTCAGAAACTCGAAAAATAGCAGGATTATTAGTATCAACATTAGACCCATTCGCAGCAGGAAAATCAGCAAAATTAGGAGCACAAGTAGCACAAATAGCAAACATAAGAAGACAAAAACCACCAATAGCACCAAAACCAACCCCACAAGCAGCAGAAGCAACCCAACAAGTAGACTCTAGTACTTTCTT
>JBIIMR010000009.1:0-14346 GCA_044337895.1 Alphaproteobacteria bacterium | reverse complement strand
TCATATCGCACATAAAAAAAGCCCTTATTTAATAAAAAATAAGAGCTTTTCAGTTTTTACAATAAATAAAAATATATTACCCAACAGAAGACATATTTTCTTCAATCTTCTTTTTGTGTAATTCCCTTATCAAATAATCCTGATAGCTTAACATCCCTATCAACAAGTTCTTCTAATAAACAGGAGCTAAAATCCAACAATACCTAAAACCATTTTTAATAATTCTAGAATATCCGCCACTTCTTTCTTTATAATCTTAAGAGCAACAACATTAAATAATTTATTTACAATTTCATATCGCACATAAAAAAAGCCCTTATTTAATAAAAAATAAGAGCTTTTCAGTTTTTACAATAAATAAAAATATATTACCCAACAGAAGACATATTTTCTTCAATCTTCTTTTTGTGTAATTCCCTCTCTTTTAATCCCTTAGCATTAACATCCCTATCAACAAGTTCAATAATAGCAACAGGAGCACAATCCCCATACCTAAAACCATTTTTAATAATTCTAGAATATCCGCCACTTCTTTCTTTATATCTAGGAGCAACAACATTAAATAATTTATTTACAATTTCATAATCCCTAAGTAAATCAAAAGCCATTTTTTTATGATGTAACAAACCTTTTTTACCTAAAGTAATTAATTTTTCTACATAAGGAGAAAGTTCTTTAGCTTTTGGTAAAGTAGTACTAATTTGTTCATGTGTAATTAATGATTTTGCTAAATTTGCAAATAAAGATCTTCTTTCCTCAGATCTTCTGCCTAATTTTCTTCCTTTTATTCTATGTTTCATAATTTCATCCTTTTATTTATAATTCAACAATCACAATTAAATTTTGTGACTATTTTCAGATTTTTTTAATAATTCATTTATATTTTCAGGTGGCCATTCTATATTCATACCAAAATGTAACCCCATTTTAGAAAGAACTTGCTTTAATTCATCAAGTGATTTTTTCCCAAAGTTAGGCTTTTTAAGCATTTCTAATTCTTTTTTAGAAACAAGTTGCCCCAAGTATTTAATACCTTCACTTTTCAAACAATTATTAGCCCTTACAGAAAGCTCTAAATCATCAATACTTTTCAAAAGATCCATATTAAAACTTTCACCTTCTTCATATTCTTCTTTTACAGATATATTGTCATTAAAGTTAACAAAAACACTTACCTGATCTTGTAATATTCTAGCAGCAACTGCCATAGCATCCCTAGGAGTACAAGTTCCATCTGTAGTAACAGTAATAATAAGTTTATCATAATCCGTAGCTTGTCCAACACGAGCATTCTCAACTTTATAAGCAACCCTTAATACAGGAGAAAATATAGCATCAATAACAATTAATCCAATTTCCTTATCACCTCTTATTTCCCTATTTTCCACAGAAGAATAACCAACACCCATTCCAACATGTAATTCCATATCTATTTCATGTCCTTTTTCCAAATGACAAATAACAGTATCTTTATTAATAACTTCCAAAGATTGAGAGCATGCAATATCTGCCGCTGTAACTACCTTAGGACCTTTTTCTTTTATATGAACTATAGAATCACTTCCATCTGTTGATTTAAATCTAACTCCTTTAATATTTAATATCATATGAGTAACATCTTCTGTAACCCCAGGAACAGAAGAAAATTCATGTGAAACACCCTTTACCTTAATAGACTTAACTGCCATACCAGGCAAAGAAGATAATAAAATCCTTCTCAAAGCATTACCCACAGTAAGCCCCATTCCCCTAGCATAAGGTGCAATAGAAAAAGTATCTTTATTAACCCCCCCATCCCCTGAAATCATTTCAAAGTCAGTAGGTTTTTTTAAGTTTTTCCAATTTTGTATTATCACTATACCAATCTCCCTTTATATTACATTAAAAAAAAATAACACTAAACTCTTCTTTTTTTACTAGGTCTGCATCCATTATGAGGAACAGGAGTAATATCATGAATAGAAGTAACTGTAAAGCCCAAAGATTGCAAAGTTCTAACTGCTGATTCTTTTCCAGAGCCAGGACCTTTCATATACACGGTTACAAATTTCATACCATGCTCTAATGCTTTTTTTGCTGCTACTTCTGCAACGAGTTGTGCTGCATAAGGAGTAGATTTTTTAGATCCTTTAAATCCTTGCTGCCCAGAAGAGCACCAAGCTATAACATTTCCCATTACATCTGAAATTGATACTATAGTGTTATTAAATGTTGCACTTATATGAGCAATGCCACTAACAACATTTTTAATTTCACTTTTTTTTATTTTTTGCTTAACCTCAGTTTTAGCCATCATCAAAATATTTCCTAATTTTTTAATTATTTTATTAATACTAATTCATTTTCTTTCCAGCTATAGGCTTAGATTTACCTTTTCTAGTTCTAGCATTAGAATGAGTTCTTTGCCCTCTAGCAGGCAACCCTTTACGATGCCTTAAGCCCCTATAGCATCCAATATCTACAAGTCTTTTAATATTTGTATTAACCTCTCTTCGCAAATCACCTTCTACAAGATAAGTCTTTTCAATAGTTTCCCTAAGATGAATTACTTGAGATTCATTCAATTCAGAAACTTTTAAATCAGAAGATATACCAGTCATATTGCAGATATCTTTTGCTGTTTTTCTACCAATTCCATAAATATAAGTCAATCCTATTTCTAATTTTTTAGAACTAGGTATATTAACCCCTGCTATACGTGCCAAACTAAAAATCCTTCCCTAACATTATTAAACATTACACACAATAATTCAAATAACATTTGCTAAAACAAAAATGTTTAACAAAACATTAAAAATTATAATCCCTTACTCACAAAAAGTCAACAAACTAATTAACAAAATTAAATATTTTTTCTGTCAACTCTTTTAAATGCAAAGTTCCATCAAAAGTTTGAATATCACCATTTTCTTTATAATAATTCAAAACAGGAGATGTTTGATTTAAATAAACTTCCAATCTTTTTTTAATCGTATCAATATTATCATCTTTTCTTCTTATAAATTCAGAAGATTTACATTCATCACAAATACCATCAATTTTAGGTTTTTTAAAATAATCATTATAACCCGCATTACATTTAGCACAAGAGAATCTACCAGAAATTCTTTTAATAATGATTTCATCTTCAACATCTAAATGAACAACTTTAATATTTTTTATCTGTAATTTTTCAAATATTTGCATCAAAGATTGTGCTTGCGAAACAGTTCTAGGATAACCATCTAAAATAAACCCTTTTTCACAATCAGACAAAGATATTCTATTAGAAATAAGAACATTCATAATATCATCAGAAACCAAACTTCCTGTAAATATAATATCTTTTAATTTTTTTCCAAGCTCAGTTTCTTTTTTTACTTCTTCCCTTAACATATCACCAGTAGAAAGATGCTTAATTCCATAATGATTTTGTAAAACAGCAGCTTGTGTTCCTTTACCACCACCAGGAGGTGCTATTAAAATTATAACTTTCATAGACATTATTTTTTACCCAACTTAGCTTTTTTCAAAATTGTTTCATATTTAGATGATAATAAATAAGATTGAACTTGAGTCATTGTATCTATTGTTACAGAAACAACAATCAATAAACTAGTTCCACCAAAGTAAAAAGGTAAAGATAGTTTAGATATCAAAATTTCAGGTAAAAGACAAATAACAACCAAATATATTGCACCTAAAAAAGTTAATCTATAAAGAATAAATTCCAGATAATTTTTAGTATCAACACCAGGTCGCATACCCATAGCAATTGCACCATTCTTTTTTAAGTTATCTGCAGTTTCTTGAGGGTTAAAAACAGTAAATACATAAAAGAAAGAAAATACAACAATTAAAATAGAATATATAAATAAATATAAAGCATTACCCCTAACAAGATACAAATTAATAAAATCAACAACAGGGTTACCTTGCAAATTTAAAAAACCAAGAACAGTTACAGGCATCAATAAAAGAGAACTAGCAAATATCGGAGGAACAACACCAGAATTATTAATCTTCAAAGGTAAATAGGAAGTCTCACCACCAGACATCATTTTATTACCTATTTGTCTTTTAGGATATTTAATAACAAGCCTTCTTTGTGCTGTTTCCACATACACAACCCCATATATAACAAGAACAATCATAACAAATAACCCAACAATAAATGCTCCAGATAAAACACCTTTTTCACCAAGTTGAAACACCATACTTAAAGCAGAAGGTAAATTAGAAACTATACCAGAAAATATAATTAAAGAAACTCCATTACCAATACCTTTTTCAGTAATTTTTTCACCCATCCAAAGAACAAAAAAAGTACCTGCCATTAATGTAATAACTGTATTAAATCTAAACATCCATCCAGCATCAACAACAGCTTTAGTTCCATCCACACCCCCCATAGATTCAAGTGCAATTGCTATCCCAAAAGATTGTAAAGCACAAACAAAAAGAGTTAAGTATCTAGTATATTGATTAATTTGCTTTCTTCCAGAAGCACTATCTTTTTTCAATTCATTTAAAGAAGGGAAAACAACAACAAAAAGTTGCATCATAATAGATGCTGCAATATAAGGGATTATATTCAATGCAAAAACAGTCATCCTACCTAAAGAACCACCAGAGAACATATCAAGAACTCCCATAATTCCCCTAGAATTATTAGTAAAAAATTCCCTTATAACATCTATATTAACCCCAGGAATAGGAATATAAGTACCCATTCTATAAATCAATAAAATAAAAAGAGTAAATAATATCCTATTTCTCAATTCATTATTTTTTCCAAAAGAATTTTTTTTACCTATAGAATCCACATTTTTTGTACCAAGCAATTTTATCTATCCTTCATATAACATTTATAACAACAAAATTTATTGTTTTACATATACCTTCTTTTTTAAAGGTTCTACTTTCTTAACAATTTCTATACTTCCACCTATTTTTTCAAACATTTCCCTAGCAGATGCAGATGCTTTATTTACCAACACTTTAACAGGATAACCTATAACACCCTTAGCCAACAAGGAAACGCCATTATACTTATCACCAGTTACTATTTTATTATTTTTCAAAACTTCAAAAGAAACAACAGAATTAACATCAACCATTTTATTTTCTATCAAATAGTTCAAAAATCCTAGATTCATAGGAAATAAATTATCACCAAAAATATTATTAAATCCTCTCTTTGGCATTCTTCTATATATAGGATTTTGACCACCTTCAAACCCTATTCTAACCTTTCCAGTTCCCCTAGCTTTTTGACCTTTGTGTCCTTTACCAGAAGTTTTACCTAATCCAGATCCTATACCTCTCCCAACTCTTTTTCTACTATGAGTTGCACCAAAATTATCTTTAATTTCATTTAATTTCATTTCTTAATTCCTAATACATTAATTTTAAAATTATTTTTCAACAACACTAACTAAATGAGATACCTTTCTAATCATACCCCTAATTTCAGGAGTATCTCTTAAAACAGATACACTATTCATTTTTCTTAACCCCAAACCCAACATTATTAATTCCTGATTTTTTGGTCTTCTTATCACACTTTTAATTTTCTTAACTTCCAACATTTTATCAGACATTTTATTTTTTACCCTTCTTAAGAACTATAAACAAACTCAACTATTCAGAAATAACAACCGAATCATCATTATCTATTTTTTTATCATAATCCAATTTCACAGAAACATCAGATATTTTTTTACTTCTTCTGTTCGCAATAATTTTAGGAGACAAACTATTCAAAAGAGCATCCATAGTAGCCTTCACCATATTATGTGGATTTGTGCTTCCAATAGATTTAGCAACAACATCTTGCATACCCATCACTTCAAAAACAGATCTCATAGCCCCACCAGCAATAACACCAGTACCAGGAGGAGTAGTTCTTAAAATAACTTTACCTCTATTAAATTTACCTTCAACATCATGATGTAATGTTCTACCAGATTTCATTGGTATATAGACCATTTTAGATTTAGCAATATGAACTGCTTTTTTTACAGCATCAGGAACTTCTTTAGCTTTACCCGTTCCAATTCCTACTCTTCCTTTGCCATCACCAACAACTACTAAAGCGGAGAATGTAAATCTTCTACCACCTTTAACAACCTTGGTAACCCTACCAACACTTACTAATTTTTCTCTTAATTCTACTTCTCTAGTCTCTTTACGACTTTTTTTAGATTTTACTGGATTAACCATAACAAACAAAAACTCCTAAAATTTCAAACCATTTTCTCTAGCAGAATCAGCCAAAGCTTTTATTCTACCATGATACAAATAAGCACCCCTATCAAATACCACATTAATTACACCTGCTTTTACAGCTTTTAAAGCAATATCTTTACCCACTTTTTCAGCAGCTAACTTATTACAACCATTGTTTAACCCATCCATAATAGTTTTATCCATAGTAGAAGAAGCAACAACAGTAATATTTTTAGAATCATCTATAATTTGAGCATAAACATGATTATTAGATCTAAAAACAGACAACCTAGGCAAAATACCTGTAGATGTTCTCTTTAACTTAAATCTATTTCTAAATTTTCTTCTCAAAAACAAACGAGTCGCTTTATTTTTAATTTTTCTTAACATGATTATTTCTTTTTACCTTCCTTACGCAAAATTTTCTCACCAACATACATAACCCCTTTTCCTTTATACGGTTCAGGCTTCCTAAAAGATCTTATTTTTGCAGCAACCTGCCCTACCTGTTCTTTACTAAAACCCGCCACATCAACATGTGTAGGATCAGGACAAGTAACAGTAACATTTTCAGGTATAGGAAAAACAATTTCATGACTATAACCAAGTTGCATAACTAAATTTTTTCCTTGCACCGCTGCTCTATATCCAACCCCTTGCATAACAATCTTTTTTACAAAACCTTCAGAAACACCAACAACCATATTGTTTAAAATATTTCTAACAGTTCCCCAAAGACTAGCAAAAACTATATTATCACCAACTAATTTTACAGTCAACACATTATCATCTTTTTCTACAGAAACTTTAGAAAAGTCAACATCTAATTTCATTTGACCTTTTTTACCTTTTACTTCAACACAAGTATCCAATATAGAAACTTGCACATCCGAAGGAATCTTTATAACATTTTTACCTACTCTTGACATTTTTTTACCTACTTTTTAACATTTTATTAAAATAAAGTACAAATTAGCTCTCCGCCAACTTTTTTCTTTCTAGCTTCCCTATCCGATATAATCCCCATAGATGTAGATAATATAGAAATTCCAAGCCCATTATACACCAACGGCAAATCAGATATCCCATAATATACCCTTCTACTAGGTTTAGATATTCTAACCATTTTTTTTATTACAGGCTTTCCATAATAATATTTCAAATTCAGGACAATGTTTTTTATCCCTTCTCTAACATCTACAATTTCAAAAGAATCAATATAACCTTCTTCTTTCATAACATTTAAAACACCAACAGACATTTTACTATATACTAAATCAACAGTATCTTTATCTACATTTAAAGCATTTCTAATTCTAGCAAGCATATCGCTAACAACATCATTAATCACTTCTCAAATCTCCTATATTTTACCAACTAGCTTTTACAACACCAGGAATCAATCCTTTAGATGCAAGCTCTCTAAATTTATGTCTACATAAACCAAATCTTCTATAATTACCCCTAGGTCTGCCTGTTATTTCACATCTCAACCTAAATCTTGAAGGAGAAGAATTTCTAGGTAGTTCTGCCAATTTAATCCTAGCATGAAATCTTTCTTCATCAGTTAAGTTCATATCAACAGCAATAGCTTTTAACTTATCCCTAACATTTTTATATTTTGTTATTAATTTTATTCTTTTTTTATTTCTTTCAATAGAACTAGTCTTAGCCATCTATATCTCCTTTTTATTCGTTAAACGGCAAATTAAAACATTGCAATAAATACTTAACTTCTTCTTTAGATTTAGCATTAGTACAAAAAGTTATATCCATTCCCCTAATACTATCAATTTTATCATAATCTATTTCTGGAAAAACAATTTGTTCTTTTAACCCCATAGAATAAGATCCCTTACCATCAAATCCTTTTACAGAAAGCCCTCTAAAATCCCTAACCCTAGGCAAAGCAACCAAAACAAATCTATCAAGAAATTCATACATAATATTTTTTCTTAAAGTAACTTTACAACCAACAGGAAGTCCTTCCCTTAACTTAAAACCAGCTATAGATTTTTTAGACAAACAAACAACAGGTTTTTGCCCAGTTATCATAGCTAAATCCCTATAAGGACCCTCTATTTTCTTTTTATCATTAGCAGCTTCCCCAACTCCCATATTCAACACTATTTTTTCCAATCTAGGAACTTCCATTGTATTTGAATAATTAAATTGTTCAAGCATTTTTTTAATTACAGTATCTTTATAATAATCCCTTAACCTAGCCATAAAATCACCTTACCATTCTTTAGTCTATTACTACACCAGATTTTTTTGCAAATCTAACTTTTTTACCATTTTCAACTTTATACCCTATTTTTGTAGGAACATCCATTTTAGGATCTAAAAAAGCAACATTGGAAACATTAATCAACATTTCTTTATTTTCAATACCACCTTCTTTATTTTGAGTAGGCTTCTGATGTTTTTTTAGTACATTAACATCTTTTACTAATAAAGATAGTTTTTTAGGAAAAGATTGAATTATTTCACTTTTTTTACCTTTATCTTTACCTGTAATAACAATAACTTTATCACCTTTTTTCAGTTTCATTTTTTTATTCCTTTTTACTTCATATTACAATACTTCTGGAGCTAATGATATAATTTTCATAAATTTCTTATCCCTTAATTCCCTTAAAACAGGTCCAAAAATACGAGTTCCTATAGGTTCACCTTGTTCGTTAACCAAAACAACTTCATTTTTATCAAATCTAACATAACTTCCATCATTTCTAGAAACATAAGCAACAGTTCTAACAATAACTGCTTTTAAAACATCTCCTTTTTTAACTTTAGCATGTGGAATAGCATCTTGAACACTAACAACAATAATATCCCCAACCGATGCAACTTTTCTTTTAGATCCACCTAAAACTTTTATACATTTAACAGATTTAGCACCAGAGTTATCTGCTACTCCTAATTTTGTTTCTACTTGTATCATTTTAACCCTCTTTATTTACCAGAATAAATAACCCACTTTTTATTTTTAGAAAGCGGTCTTGATTCTTCTATTTTTACTACATCCCCAATATTTAAGGCATTTGACTCATCGTGTGCCATATATTTTTTAGATTTTTTAATAAACTTTTTATAAACAGGATGCTTAACTAAAGTTTCAACTTTAATTACAACTGTTTTTTCCATTTTATTACTAACTACCGCCCCTTCTAATATTCTTTTAGGCATAATAATTTTAATCTCCTATTCTTAACTAATTTATACTGTTAGAATTAATTTTTGTTTTAATTCTTGCTATATCTTTTTTAATAAATCTAATTTTAGAAACATTTTCCACATTACCCGCAGATATTTGGAATCTAATATTAAACTGCTCTTTTCTTAATCCAACAATCATTTCTTTTAATTCAGAAATATTTTTACCAGACAAATCTATTTTTTTCATAATACACAAAACCTATCAAATTTTATTAATTATTATACAATCTACTTACAAATTTAGTAGCAATTGGCAATTTTGCAGAAGCCAAAGCAAAAGCTTCCCTTGCTATTTCTTCACTTACACCATCAACTTCAAAAATAATTTTACCAGGTTTAACTCTACATACCCAGAATTCAGGATTACCCTTACCTTTACCTTGTCTAACTTCCGCTGGTTTTTTAGAAACAGGAACATCAGGAAAAATTCTAATCCAAACTCTACCTGCTCTTTTCATATATCTAGTAATAGCTTTTCTTGCAGATTCTATTTGTCTTGCAGTTATTCTTTCAGGAGCAAGAGCTTTCAACCCATATTCACCAAAATTAACATCAACACCAGATTTAGCATTACCGTGTATTCTTCCTTTATGAGCTTTCCTAAATTTAGTTCTAGCTGGACTCAACATTTTTTTATACCCTTTTACAATTAATTACATTTATTTATTATTAAAACTAAAACTTTTTACCAGTAATTACTGGATTATTAACTACTTCACCTTTATAGATCCAAACTTTAATACCACATGCACCATAAGTTGTATGAGCGGTTGCTTCACCATAATCTATATCAGCTCTTAAAGTATGCAAAGGAACTCTACCTTCCCTATACCATTCCATTCTTGCTATTTCAGCACCACCTAATCTACCACTACAATTAACCCTAATACCTTCAGCACCTTCTTTTAAAGTTTGCTGAACAGCTTTTTTCATAGCTCTTCTAAAAGAAACCCTTTTAACTAGTTGTTTTGCGATTGTATCTGCAACAAGTCTTGCATCCAAACCAACTTTTCTTACTTCAACAATATTAAGCCTAACATCTGGAGAAACAGATAGTGACTGTATTTTTTTTCTTAAATTTTCTATGTCAGCACCTTTTTTCCCAATAACAACACCAGGTTTTGCAACACTCAAATTCACAACTAAACTTTTAGAAGTTCTTTCTATTATTACTTTAGATATTCCTGCATCAGACAACTTATCTTCAATAAATTTTTTAATTTTTAAATCTTCATGCAATAACTTTGCATAATCTTTATCTGCATACCAATAAGAATCCCAAAGTTTATTAATTCCTAATCTTAATCCTATTGGATTTACTTTTTGACCCATTTTTTATAGTTCCCCTTTTTCAGCAACAACAACTTTAATATGACTAAAAGGCTTAAGAATTCTCACTCCTCTTCCCTTTGCTCTTGGCATAAATCTTTTCATAACCAATCCTTTTCCAACAAAAACTTCATGAATAAACAATTTATCTATATCCATATTGTGATTATTTTCAGCATTAGCTATAGCAGATTCTACTAATTTTTTAACATCTTTAGCGATTCTTTTTTTAGAATAAATAAGCTCATGAACTGCTTTAGAGCAAGAAAGTCCCCTGATGGAATCTGCTACTAAATTTAATTTAGTAGGACTAACTCTCAAATTTTTTATAGAAGCAAAAGCTACATTTTCTTTCAAATCTTTTTTTACCATAATTATTATTTCCTCTTAGCTTTTTTATCTGCACCATGACCGTAATAGGTTCTTGTAGGAGAATATTCACCTAATTTTTGTCCAACCATTTCTTCAGTAATATATACAGGAATAAATTTTTTACCATTATAAACCCCAAAAGTCATGCCAATAAATTGAGGTATAATCGTAGATCTTCTCGACCAAGTTTTAATAACCTCATGTTTACCAGAATTTTGAACTTTTTCAGATTTTTTTAACAAATATCCATCAATAAATGGTCCTTTCCAAACAGAACGAGTCAATTTTTATTTCTCCTTAATTATTCTTATTTTCTATGTCTACTTTTAACAATAAACACAGAAGTAAATTTATTTTTTCTAGTTTTTTTACCCTTTGTTGGCTTGCCCCAAGGAGTAACAGGGTGCCTACCACCTGAAGTTCTACCTTCACCACCACCATGGGGATGGTCTATAGGGTTCATAGCAACACCACGAACCGTAGGTCTAACACCCAACCATCTTTTTCTTCCAGCTTTACCATAATTAACATTTTTATGATCTAAATTAGAAACATAACCTATTGTTGCATAACTGTCAACACTTACTAATCTAATTTCCCCAGAATTCATTCTTATTTGAGCATAACCACCATCTTTTGAAACAAGTTGAGCATAACTACCTGCAGATCTAGCTAATTTGCCACCAGTTCCAGGTTTTATTTCAATATTATGAACAATAGTTCCAACAGGTATATATAAAAAAGGCAAAGCATTACCAACCTTAATGTCCGATTGCTTTCCACTAACAATAGAATCACCTTCTTTTAATCCATCAGGACAAATTATATAAGATCTTTCACCGTCTGCATAAACAATTAAAGCTATAAAAGCTGTTCTATTAGGATCATATTCAATTCTTTCAACCACTGCTTCAATATCTACTTTTTTCCTAGAAAAATCAATGATTCTATATAATTTTTTATGTCCACCACCTATATGCCTAGTAGTAATTCTACCATAATTATTTCTTCCACCCGTTTTACTTAATCCAAAGGTTAACTTTTTTTCTGGTCTTCCCTTCCATAAAGAAGACTTATCTACAAGAACAAGTTCTCTACTCGAAGGAGTAACAGGTACATATTTTTTCAAAGACATTATAAAGTTCCCCCTAAACCTAAATCAATAATTTGACCTTCTTTTATTTTTACTATAGCTTTTTTAAAATCTTTTCTTTTACCTTTTACACCTTTAAAAATCTTAATTTTACCTTTAACATTTAAAATATTTACTTTTTCAACATTAACAGAAAACAAAGCTTCTACAGATAAAGCTATTTCATATTTATTACTATCAGATGCAACTTCAAAAACAAAAGCATTATTTTTATTTAACAAACTAGATTTTTCTGTAATAATAGGTCTACGAACAACCTCATACATTCTTTCTTTACTAATTTTTTTATCCATTTTATATTCTCTCCAAAATCAAATTCATGCTATCTTTTGTCACAACAATAATATCATGCTTCATAACATCATACACATTTAAACCAATAACAGGTAAAACATCTACTCCTATTAAATTTGCCATTGCATTTTTAAAATTTAAATTGATTTGATTAGAATCAACAAATAAAACATTTTTCCAATTAAGCTTATTTAATATTTTAACCATTTCAGATGTTTTTGCAACATTATCAATTAATTTATCAACAATAATAAAAGATTTGTTATTAATTTTATCAACTATAACACTTTTAAGAGCAATTTTTCTAACTTTTTTTTGCAACCCATGTGAATGATCCCTAACAACAGGTCCAAAAACAACTCCACCACCCCTCATTTGAGAAACACCAAGCATACCTTGCCTTGCTCTACCAGTTCCTTTTTGTTTAAAAGGCTTTCTAGTAGTATGCTTAACCTCAGACCTACCTTTAGTTTTGTGATTACCACTCCTTGCTTTTGCTAATTGCCATTTTACAGTTCTTGTAACCAAATCAATTCTAGGATCAAAATTTGCAATATCATCAGATAATTCGAAATTATCTACAACATTACTTTCAAAATCTACAACTTGTAATTTCATAACCCAATACCTTTACCATATTATTTTTATAAATGAAAATTATTTCACTTATTGTTTACTTATTTCCTATTTTTTTTATTGCATCAGTAATAGTAACCAATCCGCCTTTATTACCAGGAACAGCACCTTTAACTATAATTAAAGATTTTTCACTATCAACTGCAAAAACTTTTAAATTTTGAACAACAACATTTTCCACACCCAAATGTCCTGCCATTTTTTTACCTTTAAAAACCCTACCAGGATCTTGTCTATTACCAGTAGAACCATGTGATCTATGGGAAACAGAAACACCGTGACTTGCCCTTAATCCTCCAAAGTTGTGTCTTTTCATAGAACCAGCAAATCCTTTACCAATAGATACACCTCTAACATCTATAAATTGTCCTTCTTTAAAGTGATCTACTTTAACATCAGAAGAAATTTCTAAGAAATCATCTTGATTATCTATTCTAAATTCTTTAATTTTTTTCATAGGTTTAATAGCTATTTTATCAAAAAAACCTTTTAAAGGTTTAGAAACTTTATTAAGTTTTATATCTCCATAACCTATTTTCACTGCATTATAACCATCTTTTTCAATTTTTTTATGCTCTAAGACTTTACATTCTTCTACATAAAGCAAAGTAACAGGAACATGCTTACCAGTTTCATCAAAAACCCTTGTCATTCCTACTTTTTGAGCTATCAAGCCTACTCTCATAATTTAATTACTCCTACATCCATTTTTTTAAAGTTTTATATGAACATCTACGCCAGCTTCTATTTCAAGCTTACCCAATGCATCTATAGTTTGAGGATTAGGATCAATATACATAACCCTAAAATGTTTTTGCAGTTCGAATTGCTCCCTAGATTTTTTATCTATATGTGGAGACCTTAAAACAATTTGTCTATTTCTTACAGTAGGTAATGGAATAGGTCCAATAACAGTTGCACCTGTTCTTAATGTTGCAGAAACTATTTCTTGAACTGCCCTATTTAAAGATCTATAATTAAAAGATCCCAATTTAATTCTAATATTTTTATTACTCATTATTATCCTCTTATTAATTAAAAACCTTATCTATTACACCAACACCAACAGTCAAATTACCTTCTCTAACAGAGAATTTTAATTTTTCATTCAAAGGAACAGGAGTCACAAA
>JBIIMR010000085.1:0-4986 GCA_044337895.1 Alphaproteobacteria bacterium | reverse complement strand
AGTAAAATCGTAAACTTTACTAATAAATACCCTGTATATTCATCCCAAACTTTGAATAATGGTCTGCTAGGATTTTTTAATCAATTTTTATTTGAAGATGCAATAACATGGACAACCGACGGTGCTGGAGCAGGGGATGTTAAATATAGAAGTGGTAAGTTTTATTGCACAAATGTTTGCGGAGTATTAATTAATAAAGAAGGTTATGCGAATCATTGTATTGCAACAATCTTAAATAAGGTTAGTCGCAAATATGTATCCTATGTTGGTAATCCTAAATTAATGAATAATGTCATGAGTGATATTATAATCCCCCTCCCAAGCATAGAAGAGCAAACAAAGATAGGCAACTTTTTAAAAGCAGTTGATGATAAAATTGAAATCACAAATCAAAAACTAAATTCTTTAAAAACCTACAAAACCGCCCTAATGCAACAACTCTTCCCCTCCACCCATTAAAATCAATATATTTTAATATTATTTTTATAATGAAATTTTAATTTTTTAGTATTAACATTAATTTTATTATCAACACAAATCAACTTATTAATAAAAAAGGTGCCTTAAAAAATTGTTTTACATTAGACAAAAAATTTTATTATTATTTATCACAAAACTAAATATTTTGAATAAATATAATTTAGATGATTTTGATTGTAGAAAGTATATACAAAAAAGTATGTTTTTATTCTTACAAGAGATAGAAGAAGATAGCATTAAAAATATATATAATTTTGTTCCATATAAACAAGGCGGATATTCTTTTATTTTAAAAAAAGATTGGTATTTCTTAAAAGATACTATATTAAAAAATACAGAAACATTAATAAATATTACAAAAACAGTCCCACATAAAATAGAATCGTTAATAGATAATTATATTTCAAAATACAGTAATATACCCCTAAACAATTTAGTAGATAAAATATATAAAAACTATCCTTATTACACAAAGTATACTCAAAATAATTTACAAGAAAACACAAAAGAAGTTATTACAAATAATACGATTCAAGAAAATACTTTGTTTACAATAGGATACGAAGGAATCACAATAGAGGAATATATTAATAATTTAATTAAAAATAATATAGAATTATTAATAGATGTTAGGTGTAACCCTTTAAGCAGAAAATATGGATTCTCTAAATCTTTTTTAGAGAAAGAGCTTAATTATTGGAATATAAAATATATTCACATTAAAGAATTAGGAATAGATAGTAGTTTAAGATTAAATTTAGATAGTAAAAATTTACAATCATATGAAGTTTTATTTACCAATTACGAAAAAGATTTAACAACAAATAAAACTCAATATTTAGATGAGCTATACAGTTATTTTAATACTTATAATAATATTGCAATTACATGCTTTGAAAAAGATGTATGTTGTTGCCACAGAGGAAAAATTGCAGATTATTTATTGAAGTTTAAAAATATTAAAGTAAAAAATTTATAAAAAGATGGTGATATATGGAATTTATAGATAATCAAGAAAAAGTAGTTTCTTTATTAATTTTAGTTAAAACATATCCTGTTATATCTAAAACTTATCAAGAAGTCGTTTGCACAGCAGGAGTAGATGAATGTGGTAATTGGCACAGAATATTCCCTATACCATATAGATATTTAAACAATGATGAGAAATTTAGAAAATATGATATTATAAAAATAAAAATCAAAAAAGCAGAATTAGCTACAGATAGAAGAAAAGAAAGCTATAAAATTTTAGATTTTAATAATATTGATATTATTAAAAATTTGGGTACAGAAAATAATTGGCAAGAAAGAAAAGATTTTTTAAGTAAGCTCAGCATATACGAAAACAAGCAAGAAATACTAGATAAAAATAAAAACAACGAATTATCTCTTTGTAGATTTAAGCCTAAAAAAATAATAGATTTTATATACGAAGAAGTAAAAAGAGAGTATTCACAAGATAAAATAGAGGGTTTAGTTAATAACACAAAACAAGAAAAATTATTTGAGGGACAACATCCGTTAACAATAAAAGAAATAAAAGAAATAAAAAAATTACCATACAAATTTTCATATAAGTTTATAGATAATAACGATGTAGAATCAACACTAATGATAGAAGACTGGGAGATAGGTGCATTATATTGGAATTTATCAAAAAACTATAAAGATGAAAAAATAATATGTGATAAAGTAAAATCTAAATATCTTAAATATGCAAATCAAGAAGAATATGCATTAGAACTATTTTTAGGCACAACAAAAGAACATGATGGTAGTTATAAAAAATCCAAAAACCCATTTATCATTGTAGGAATTTTTACACCAAAAGCAAATAAGCAAATTGAAAATAAGCAAATTGAGTTATTTTAAATATTTAATATTTAATATTTTTATAATCATACAAATAAGTAAATTTATACAAATTAATTGCATAATAGATAAAAAAATAGCTTAATTTTATAGTTTAATTTCATAATTCCATATTTTTATTAATTAAAAGCATGCTTAATTGCCATAGATTATTCAATATAGGTATAAAAATATATAAAAATGTAAATTTAGGGTTTACATATATGATTTATTAATATATTATATTAATAAAGAGTTAATATTGAAATTACTAACCATTTAAAAAATATCTTAAAACATTTAATAGAAAAAGAACAGTATGCATTAATAATAAAAGATTGTGAAAATTGCTCTCAAAAAAATTTTAAAGAAATATTTCATACATTAAACAAAATTCATATTAATGGAAAAGTAGATAAAAAAACAAAAGATATAAAAAAGAAATAAATAGGTGCGACCTTTTTCTTTAAAATTATACTATGATTAAAATAACAATATAATCCATGACCCTCCATGTTACAAAAGAACAGCCTTCGCACCACAATCATTGTTATTATAGCACACTAATTTATTATAATCAAATTATTTATTATAAAATACAAAGCTAACTAAACTTGTTTGATTATGAAAAAAATTTATTTTAATTTTTTACTTGATGGGGATTTTTTTAATTGATGGTGTTGAAGATCCTGTCGCCTGCATCGCCGAGGCCTGGGGTTATGAATCCTTCTTTTGTTAAGTGGGTATCAAAGCCTGCTGAGTAAATTATTACATCTTTATTATGGAAAAAAATATTATCTAGTGCTTTTGTTGTGGATAATATTGATAAAATAATTATTTTTATCTTGTCAATGCAATACAATTAAGAAATAATAGAACATGAAAATATTGCAATATATTCAATAATATCACTAACCTTTAAAGAAGATAATAAATGGACTTTAAATGATGGAAACACCCAAATAAAAGCTACAATAACATATGAATCTTTTTTTGCAAAAAATAGAGAATGGAGAAATTGCTTTTACTAAATATGATAAACTGAAATGTAGGGTTCTGTTAAAACAAAATATTAAAGATAAACTGCCAAAAAATGATTATACAATTCTTGAAGTGTTAGAACATATTAAAGCATCAAAACAAATAAATTTATTTTAATTACTTTAAACTCTTATCCATCCTCAAAAATCTGCAAACCTAAAAACATAACAACAATAAAAAAATATATAAAATAATTTGATTATATTTTCAAAAAAAGTTATAATTATTATACTATCTTAATAAAAAAACATTTCCAAAGGAATAAATTATACAAATGAAATTTAGATCCATTGCATTTTTTAACCATAAAGGCGGAGTAGGTAAAACAACCGCAGTCCATAACCTTGGATACGGGTTAGCTAAATTGGGTAAAAAAGTTTTATTAATAGATACAGACCCCCAAATGAACCTTACCGCCGCAGTTTATGGGTTATCAACCGATGCAAATTATGGCAATAACATTAAAGATATAACTAAATGGAAAGAATATAACAATAAATATAAATCCCTAGATGATATTATTATGCAATCAATCATTGCATCAAAGGATGTAGAAAAACCTTTATACAAAGCTATTTGTAAATATGATAAAAATATTTCTTTTGATCTTTTAAGAAGTGATATTAGTATTAATAAATCAGATATGGAATTACACGGCTTAGTAAATTCACCTTCTATAAATTACTCAGCAAGTGTTTTATTAAGGTTAAATCAAAGTATTCAATCTTTATATAGTAATTATGATTTTATTTTAATAGATCAATCCCCATCGGCTGCAAGCATTATTAATGCTTTTTTTGTTTTAACAGCTAATTTTGTAATTATTCCTGCTACACCAACTTTTTTTTGCTTACAAGCAATTAATAATTTAAGTGATATCTGGAAGCAATGGAATACAGTTTTAGAAAAACATCAAGCAACAACCAATACAGAAGGTTTAATCTTAAACTCTAAGTTTTTAGGATTAATTATCACACAGGGTAAAAGATTTAAAGGAGGTAATGCAAAACATACCAATGAATGGAAAGCAATTGTTAATGATGCAATTAATCAATTTGTAAATACAAATGATCGCCGTTGTATCTCTAACAAAGATTTTAAAGAAATTTTTGCATCACCAAAAAGTAACCCCTACATTATAGAAACATATGCTGATTTTACTCAAAAATTAAGAAGCGAAATAGAAAAAAAAGGGATTCCATTTGTTGCCCTTCAACAAAAAGATCTACCTAACGAAGATAAATTATTACCAGAAAATAAACAATATTTAAAATCATGGGAAAGCATTCAAGAAACCAATGCTAATATTTGCCAATCATTATTAAAACTCATAAACTTACCTTAACCCATAAACCCAATCTTATCCATCCTATGCATATCTTTATTTTCTAAAATATTCACTTTATTTTCTCCAAATAAAGCAAGATGCAACATACATTTAGCAACAAGCATAACATCAATCGGCTTAAATTGTAACAAAGGACCCAAAAATAAAAAACCCACAGGCTTAAATACAAGTAAAGCTAAGGACTCCAAAAATCTAAATTCTTCTCGCTTTCCATCTAAAAGAGAAGGGCGAACAATATTCAATTTTTTAAATCCGATTCCCAAAAG
>JBIIMR010000084.1:0-5081 GCA_044337895.1 Alphaproteobacteria bacterium | reverse complement strand
CCAATGAGTTACCAAAGTAGTAATATACATGCTCTCTGTTAAATCCATTTTCACATGTTACAATATTTTTATTTTTTAGAATATTTTCATCAAATTCATTTATTTTATCTTTAATTTCATTAAGTTTGTGATTTTCATCTAAGTTGTTTTCATTTTTTAAAATTATTTCCTGTGATTGGTTATATCCACCCAAATTCACATCAAAATGTTTCACATCATTTTTAATTAAACTATCTATAGCAATTAAAGCCTCATCTATTTTTTTTCTAATTTCAAGTTCACTTAAATCTAAAGAATTAATAATAAAACTTTTATTATCTTTAACAATTTTAATTCCAACATTTAAAGATTGACTAATCTCTATTTTTTCAGGTTTTTTACCATTAAATATAGTATCAATTATATTTTTATCAACAATTAAAAAGTCAATAAAACAATTTTTTTCTTTTGCTATTTGTTTTATTAATTCTATAGTATTCATTATATTTTTTAACATTTTAAACTACAATTCAATTTTTACAATTCATAAAAAATCAACCTAAATCAACCATGTTTGCTATTTTTTCTAACAAAGAAGATTGCCCATTTCTATTTTTTATATTATCAATATCAATATATTCTACCTTATCATAGTTTTTTTCACAAGTATTTATAACTTTACCATCAAAATAAATCCTAACACAAGTAGAACAAATTCCAAAATTCATACATTGCATTACACAATTAACCCCTGATATAAAATTTTCAAAATTAGTAATTTTTTTATTTTTTAAATAGTCAATAATTCCTTGTAATAAATCAAGCTCTGTATAAAAAAATACTTTATTTATATTGTTATTTGTATATATTTCAAATATTGTTTCATAGCAAAGATTTAATTCATTTTTATCAAATACCATTAATGACTTTAATCCCAAGTTTATCTTAATAAAATCATAATCATCTTCTTTAATCATAATAGAATAAACTTCTAGTTCATATTGTTTTGCAATCTCTGCTATATTAATAACTTTACTATTTTGGATTCCACTTGTAATAAATAAAATTTTATCTTTTTGTTTAAATTCAATGTTTTTTCCCAAATTTGTTACTAGAAAGATTTCCTCACCTTCTTTAATATTTTCAATAAAATATTTTGTAGATTGCCCAACTATTTTTAAATAAAAAAATCCTAGTTTATTTTTAATTTTAACTAAACTCAAAGCGATTGGTTCTATTAAATAATTCAATTTATTATTTTTTTTAATATAATTTTGAATTTTCACAAATTTTATATTTAAAGCTTGTTGCAAAAATTGTTTAGATTCAATGCATATTTCATAATAATTATCAATTTTTTTTATATATTTTAATTTTGCTTTAAATTTATTAATTAATTTATTTTTAAATACAGTGTAAGAAAAACTATCTTTATTTAATTTTTTTCTTTTGTTAAAAATTTTTTTGTAGGCTAAAAATCCACTTGCCATTGCCAAAACAACACTGCCCTCATATTTAGGATTAGAATCCCCTAAAACACTAATCTCCATATCTCCATATTTTTTATTATATTCTTCCGTTGTTTTTACCAAAAAATTCTCTATTTTAATATCATCATTTTCAAAAACAAATAAATTTTCATTTTCATTTTTAAAAATAAATCTATTCTTTTTATACCCAAAAGCAATCATTAAAGATTTAATTGGATACTTTTCTTCTAAATTAGTTACTAAATTTTTAGTAATAATATTTTTAATATAATTATTTTCATCTATTTCTATATCTTTAAATAAATTATTATAATATAGTGTTATTCCATAATTTTTAGCTAAATTTACCTCTTCAATATTTATTTTATAAGAATTACTTGAGGTATAGTTTTTATAATAAAAAACAGAAACTCCCCCCATTTCTTCCATTATTTCTTTATCATTATTATTTTTCATTTTTTGCAATATAGCATGGTGATTTAAAAATTCATTATGAATTTCAACTTCTTCATTATTTAAATTTTTTAGAAAAGATTCATAATTAATTTTATCTAAATTTTCCACATATTTAGTTATTTGTTTTTTGTAATAAAGAAAAGATTCCATTGCCCCATCTATAGCACTTAATCCCCCACCTAAAACAGCAATAGGCATTCTAATTAACATATTACTTAATGAATGTTTTTTAGTTGCTCCTAAATTTATATTCATTAAAAATTCACTTATAAATTTAACTCCTTTATATTTAAGAATATAACTCAAATTTTCAGGTATTTTAGATTTTCCACTCCCACTACATATAGCAACATGTGAAAATCCTAAATTTTTAGCATCTATAAAATTAAAATTAGCACCAAAAAATACCCCCCCACTAATTAACAAATTATTATTTCTTTCTAAAATAATTCTAAGAATAGTTAATAGATTTTTATCATAACGAGATGTAATTCCAAATTCAATAACTCCACCAAAACCATAACAAACCCTATCTTCTAAGTTTTCAAATACATCATTAGCATTTTTAATTAGTTGAAAATTTTTATCCACAAATTTATCATCCAAAGGTTCTATTTTAGCAGAATCAACCAACCAAACAAAGTAACCGCGATTAATTAAATTATAAGCTAAGGAAAAACCAGAAGGACCGGCCCCAACAACCATTACTTTTTCATAGTTTTTTTTAGCTAAAAACTGCATTTCCAGTCGCAATGGGTTCCAACGAGTTAACAAACTATAGATTTCAACTCCATACTTTAACTTTAAAACTTCAATCAATATAGCTGTTTCAACTTTAGGAGTATCAACAACTTGTTGTTTTTGATACACACAAGAAACTTTACAATCAACACATATTTTATAACCTGTAACTAAAGCTAAAGGATTATTAATTGTAATAACCACTAAAGCAGGTATTAAAAATCCTTCATCAAAAAGCTCATGCATTAAAGATATATCCATCTTTAATGGGCAACCATTTAGATTAATACCAAGTGGATTTTTTTTAATTTGTTGCTCTTCAAATAACCCATTTCTACAACTATCTTTTTTTCTTGTTTTACAAAAAGAGCAATAATCACTTTCAAACATAGCTTCTTCTAAATGATTTATTTTTTGATACAAATCAAACGAATTTCTTTTATAAACATTATTTTTAATATTATTCTCAAATAAATTTTCAAAATCAGTTTTTTTTGCTTTAAAAAATAATAAATCAAGATTATTCACTTTTAATAAATCATTAGTTAAAACAAACATTCCAAAGATTTTTATTGTTTCTAAAGATTTAACATCATTAACTTCAATACAATCTAAAATTTTATCCACTAAAGCATGAACATCAATTGATTCACTTTTTGATATATGCAAAATATTTTTTACTTCATTTTCAACATCCTCAAATTTTATATTATTCAATATTTCAAAATTTGCATTTTTTATATATTTATTAACAAATACTTTTTTTGCTTTTTTTATTTTTTGATATTTATCAAATACCGCTATAAATTTCTCATTTTTACCAATTTCAAATAAACAAGCTAAATATTCACCAACAAATATAGCAGCTTCTTTTAGTTCAGAATCGCTTAATTCTTCACATTTTTCAATTTTTTTAGCTAGATTAAAATTAAATTTTTTAATCCATTTTAAAAAATCATTATGAATAGATTTAATACCCGCATATGAATAAAGTTTTTTTATAGGGTTATTATCAAGTTGCAATTTCATTTTTTTAAACTTATAATTTTATTATTAAAATATTAAAATTTCACAAAAGGTTCTTAAATATCAATGAACACATTTCAAGAAAAAGATAAAATACTATCAAACAAATTTTATAACAAAATAGATTTAATCTCCACAACAAAGCAAACCCAAAATAGCTTATTGAATTTTGATCTAGGCGAATTATTTGTAGAATCAAAAGAAATGGAGCAAATCACTTTAGAAGATGGAGTAGTCACAAGCATTTTAAATAACAGTTTAGAAGGATTTGGGCTAAGGGCAGTTAAAGAAACCCAAACCGTTTATCTCCATAATAACATCTTAACAAACAAAGAACTTACTACAAGTTTTAATAAATTAAAAAACACAACAACAAATTTTTTTTCTCCCTCAAATGATGCAAACACAATAATCAATCAAACTAAATCAAACACTTTAACTAATAATAATATCTATTCATATCAAAACCCAATCTCAGAAATGAACTTAAAAACTAAAATAGATTTTTTAACAAAACTCTATAATTTTACTAAACAACAAGACATTAGTATTTCAAAGGTTAAAATTTCTTTATACAGCGATTACCAAGTTGTTTTAATAATCAATAATGAGGGATGTTTATCAACAGATATCAGACCTTTAACTAAGTTTTCAGTTCAAATTTTTACTAAAAAGAATCAAAACCAAGAGATAGGATCAGATAGTTTTGGAGGAAGAGATTCTATTTTAAATACAATAACAGAAGAAAATTGCAAACAATCTATTTTATCAGCTTTAAAAATGTCTTTAGATTCCCATTTAGCAAAAGAGTGTTTTGCAGGTAACATGCCAGTTATTTTAAGTAATGGCTGGACAGGAGTATTAATTCACGAAGCAATAGGACACGGACTAGAAAGCGATTTTATTCGTAAAAAAACTTCTGTTTTTAATGATAAACTAGGAACAAAAATAGCAAGCAACAACATAACAATAGTAGATAGTGGTATTATAAAAAATTCAAGGGGTTCAATAAATATAGACGACGAAGGCACAAACAGCCAATCAACAACTTTAATTGAAAATGGTATTTTAGTAAATTATATGTATGATACCCATAATGCTAAATTATTAAATAAAAAATCAACAGGCAACGGCAGAAGAGAAAGTTTTAAATACCCCCCACTCCCAAGGATGACAAATACATATATGTTAAACGGTAACTCAACCGAAGAAGAAATGATATCTTCTGTAAAAAAAGGTATTTTTGCCAAAAGCTTTTACGGAGGTCAAGTAGATATCACATCAGGACAATTCGTTTTTTCATGTATGGGCTGTTATGAAATAGAAAATGGTAAACTTACAAATCCACTTAAAGGAGCAACAATTATCGGGCAAGGAGAAAAAGCACTC
>JBIIMR010000083.1:0-5126 GCA_044337895.1 Alphaproteobacteria bacterium | reverse complement strand
GATTTTTATTTATAAAAGTGATAATAATACAATGAATAATACGGGAGGGGTTACTAATAAACCGAATTTAGTATATTGCCAAAATCCTATTTTTACTCCTTTTTCTGATAAAACATGTAGCCATAGTAGTGTTGCTAAGCTACCAAATGGTGTCATTTTTGGTCCTAAATTCGCTCCTATAATATTAGCATAAATCATTGCCTCATTGATTGGATTATTTTGTAAAGCAATATCCATTATCATTATTGTTGGCATGTTATTCATAATTGAACTTAAGAATGCGGAAATAAATCCTGTTCCTATAATAGCTACTTGACTTCCTTGTTGAGATAAATAATTTAATAAATGTGAAATTTCATTTGTTAGTCCTGCATTCTTTAAACCATAAACTACTACATAAAGACCTACACTAAACCATACAATTTGCCAAGGAGCTTTTTTTATAATTGATAGTGCATTGACTTGTTTTTTTAAGCTTGCAAGTAATAAAAAAATTAAACCTCCGCTTAATCCGCAAACTGAAACGGGTATCTTGTAAAAATCTCCTATAAAATAACCCCCTAATAAGCATATTAAAAAAAACCAAGAAAAATTGAATAAAAATTTACTCTTTATTACTTCATCTTCTTTTTTTAGTAGGGTTGTGTCTATATAGTTTGGGATATCTTTTTTTAATAATAACCATAATAATGTAATTGAGATAACTACACTTACAACATAGGGTAACCACATATTAGATAAATAATCTGCAAAACCTATATGAAAAAAATTTGCTGTTACTATATTGGTAAGATTAGAAAATACAAATAATAATGATGCACTGTCACTTATAAAACCCCCTGCTAATATAAATGCTAAAATAGATTTAGCATTGAGTTTTAAAAGTTTCATTTTAGCTAATAAAATGGGGGTTAAAATTAATGCTGCTCCGTCGTTTCCAAAAATAGCAGATACAATACTACCAAGGATTAAAGAATATATAAACATTAAGTGTCCGTTATTTTTTGAGAATTTTGCCATTTTGATAGCACACCACTCAAAGAATCCTATTTCATCTAAAACCATAGATAAAATTACTATTCCAATAAATGATAAAGTTGCATCCCATACAATATTAACTACATTTAAGATATCTGCTGTATTAACTATACCTAATATAAAAGCAAATATTGCTCCTATCACTGCTGTTGTTCCAATTTTTAAACCTTTGGGTTGCCAAATGATAAAAATCAAAGTTATTACAAAAACAAGTATTGATAAAAAAAACATAAAATTTTATACTCCATAGTTGATAATTTTTATTTACTATAATAATATTTTTATGTTATTATTATCAAGTACTTTTATGATTATTATAAGGAGTAAATAATGGTGAATAGATTTTTGCATACTATGATTAGGGTTAATGATTTAGAGGAATCTATTAAATTTTATACTGAAATTTTAGGGATGACTTTAAATAAAAAAACTGATTATGAAAGTGGTAAATTTACCCTAGCTTTTTTAGGTTATGGCTCGATTGAAACACATCCACAAGTTGAATTGACTTATAATTGGGATGTAAAGTCTTATGAAATGGGTAATGCTTTTGGGCATTTGGCTGTTGAAGTAGATGATATTTATAAGGCTTGTGAAATGGTAAAAGAAAAAGGTGGTAAAGTTGTAAGGGAAGCTGGGGAAATGAAGCATGGTGGATCTGTAATTGCTTTTATTGAGGACCCTAATGGTTATAAAATAGAATTTATTCAAAAGAATAGGTAAGTAATTTTAAATAAGGAGTGTTTTTATGTTGAAAAATGTAAAAAGAAGTGTGTTGTGTTTTTTTGTTTCTGCTTTAGTTTGTGGCAATTTGTTTGCTAAAGATTTTACTATTGTTGTAAATTCTATTGATGAAAATGGGGTTAAGGAAGAGATAGGAACGGTAAAATTTGATGATAGTAAAGGGTATGTTGAATTAACTACTAATTTGATGAATTTACCTGCTGGGGAGAGGGGTTTTCATATACATGAAAATCCTAATTGTGGTGTTGCTGTTGATGCTAATGGGGTAAAACAGGCAGGTTTTGCTGCTGGGGGGCATTATGATCCGCATAAAACTTTAATGCATAAAGGTCCTAATGGTGGTGGGCATTTTGGTGATTTACCTGTTTTAAAGGTTGATTCCAATGGAAATTCTAAAGAAGTGATAGATTTAAAATCTTTTAAATCGGTTGATCTTTTGATTGGTAGGGCAATAGTTATTCATTCTGGAGGGGATAATTATTCTGATAATCCTGAAAAACTTGGTGGTGGCAAAAATAGAATTGCTTGTGGAGTTATTAAATAAGATTATTCGATTTCTTTGGTTGTTAAAGAGTGAATAAATATTTTGGTATGTGGTTTATTTTTTAGTTTTTGCAGTTAATAGTAAGCTTATTACAAGATCTATAAATATTTGAATAGTAGCTGAGTTTTGTAGTGCTTGATTAAAAATTCCTAAAACTCCAAATTCTGCAATGGAAAAAAAGCTTAATATACTAAATAGTATTGTTGTTACTAAAAGAATTATTTTGTGCTGGAATGTAATATTGCTGCTGTTTATCATTTTATTTTTTTGACCTTATTTTATGTTATATAATGTTTATGTTAATTATATTTTGATTAAAAAATGTTAAATGTTTATTTGTTTATTTTTTTTGTTTTTGATGAGTGGGTAGATGTTATTGGGATTACTGCTTTTTAGCTGAGAATGATGGGGGGAGGGAATAGTAAGAGATATTATTAAATGTTACTATTATTGGTATTGAATTCTTGAATGTAGTTTTCAATTTCCTTGAAAATGTTTTCAAAATTCTTAAAATCTTCTTTATCAAAATTTGTAGTTTCATTTGCGAAGTTAGTTTTATTTTTACCATCTGGAAACTTGTAGGCAAAACAAACACAGGAATCTTTAAAGCTTTCGTTTTCAATATGCTCTTTAATTGTTTTCTTTTTTTGTATATATTTTTCTATGAGTGATTTTTTAAACATGTATTCTATGCTAAGTGTTTTTTGTTCTTCAAATTCTTTTTGTTCTGTAGCATTGTTAACTTTTAGGTGCATACATTTTACAAAACTTTTATTAAATTTGTTATCTTGTATTTCATTTTTTATTGAGTTATATTGTGCGATTCCTGATTCATCGTAATCATATAAAGCAATTAACAGCTTATTAGGATACATTTGATGTATGGATTTAATGATTATTCTTACATTATTAGATGATCCGCAATCAATAATACTAAAATCTTCATCTGAAAAAGTATTTTGTTTATGTAATTTTTTTATTGCATTTTCTATAATTTGTTTATCTGTTTTGCCTTCTACAAATAGGTTATATTTTTTGCTATTAATACCTGTTAGGTCTAAATCGCCGTCGGTTATTTCGTATATTATGGTATCTTTATCTTTTTTGGTTATTTCTCCTTCTTCTACGGCAAATAATGATTCATCTGGAGCATTAGCAATTGTTGAATAATTGTGGGTGGTTAAAATTATTTGAATGTTGGAGTTTTTAGAAATTTCTGATAACATTTCTATAAGTTTTTTAGCTGAGCTGTGGTGTAAATAGGCATCTGGTTCGTCTAATAATAGGATAGTGTTTTTATTATTAAAATTTAATTCTTTTAATTCTTTTATTCTATAAGCAAAAATAATAAAACTTAATAAAACTTTTTCTCCGCTGGAGAGTTTATTATAGTTCATATTTTCTGTTGATGTGGAATTATCAGGTGTAAAAGTGCCATCTAAATTAAAATTATATTTAAAAAATTTGTGATAATCATTATCGTCTATAAACTGATTAATTTTACCAAAAAGGTAATTTTTACTTAATTCGTTTTTATCTTTATTGTCTAGTTTATCTCTTTTAATAGAGTATTCATCTTTTTCAAAAGTAATTTCTGATTGAAAAGCTTGATAGGTAAAAAATAGATTGAAGAGTTGATAATATGAAGAATCTTTTTGATTATTATCTATTGTATGCTGATTATTGTATAATTTAATAAAAGATTCTTTTAAATGTGTATTATTCTTAATAGTAGATGGTAAATAATTAATTGCTGCATCTTGATGGGTAGAATTATAAAATGTATCTGGAGAACAGTTCGGAGAAATAATTTGTGATGTAGGAATAATGTTTAATTGACCTAAATATTTTGGCTTTTGGTATATATGATTTGAATTTAGATTTGTATCTACTGAATAGGGAGTGGAATAAAAAATATTATAATTGGAGTCGTGTGATTTGATTTCGTTTAAGATTTGGCTTTTGCCAGAGCCGTTTTTACCAACTAAGATTGCAAATTTTGGGATTGATTTCCAAGTTTTATTTTTTAAAAAATCTGTTTTAAAGGTTATTTCATTTAAAAATTCATGGGGTGGAATAGGGGGTTGAGACATAGAAACACCTTATTAAATGTAATTAATTGTATTATATTTATATTTTAATAAGTTATTTAATTATAATCAAGTAAGATTGTGTGTAGATTTACTGCTTTTTAGTGGAATGATGGGGGGAGGAATGAGGAATGACGGGGCAGAAATCTCTATTAAAGGGGATGATAATTAATTTGTTTTATATTTGAACATAAGTTTTATTATATGATCGTTATAACTTTTATTCATGTATTCAAATTCATATATACCATCTAAGCTAAATTTATTATTTATATAGCTAATACCTGCTTTTGGGCTTATTATAAATCCTTTACTTGATATCTCCTTAGTATCTTGTAGTGACACAGTTGTTGAATCTATATGTAATAAAATATTATTCTCACTACCTCTATTCTTTTTGTAACCAAAATCCGACTTTATTTCCCAATTAAATCCGTTATGAAGTTTGCTTTTTAATCCTAATGTATATCCTCCTTCTATACTGGTATAATGTTCTTTTCCATACTCATAACCTACACTACCTTCTTCTTGGTATGCATTCATTTTTATATAATCATAATTTACATATCCTGAATTTGTTATAACTATACTTTGATTTGTTAAATGTATATCATTGCCGATTAATATACCTATCATCATATCATTATAATTATTACTTGATTTATAAGTATCACCCATATTATCAAATCTATATGTGTTTGATTGATTAA
>JBIIMR010000082.1:0-5140 GCA_044337895.1 Alphaproteobacteria bacterium | reverse complement strand
TGTAATTACAAAGAGAGGAATAGAAATAGGACATATTTTTTATTTTGGAGATAAATACTCTAAAGCACTTGATTTTACCCTTACAAATCATATTAATGAAAAAACATATCCATTAATGGGTTCATACGGTATTGGAGTTTCAAGACTTGTAGCAGCTTTTATAGAGGCAAACCATGATGAAAATGGAATTATTTTTAATAAAACAATTTCCCCATTCACAATCATTATTAACCCACTTTCAAAAGATGAAGAAATCAAAGATTTAGCTAACAAAATATACTTAGATTTATTAAAGTCAAATATTAAAGTTATATTAAATGATAAAGATGCATCGGCAAGCACTAAATTAGCATTAGCAGATTTAATAGGAATACCATATCAAATTAACATAGGAAATAATAGTTTAAAAAAAGGTATTTTTGAAGTAAAAGATCGTAAAACAAATAAGATTACAGAAATCCCAATTAATTATACTCTAACCCAAATTTTATCAATTCTTAATGATTAATCAAAAAATAGGAGATTATTTTTGCTTTTTACAAAAACAGAATATTTAATTGCCAAAAGATATCTTTTTACTAAAAGAAAAGAAAGCTTTATTTCTTTTATATCAATAATATCTTTATTAGGTATAACCTTAGGAGTTGCAGCACTAATTAGTATAATGTCTGTAATGAATGGTTTTAAAGATGAAATTATTAAAAACATTATAGGCATAAACGGGCACATTACAATCACAGGCAATAATCATTATTACCTAAATAACTATAATCAGGTATTAGATTTTATTTCTAAAAATAACAAACTAAAAGCAATTAACCCATCCATAGAAGGGCAAGCATTAATAGATTTTAATTCAAAAAGCACAGGGGCACTTGTCAGAGGAATTTTTAAAAAAGATTTAATCTCAAGGGATATTTTTAAAAAAAGTTTGTTATTTAGTAATTTAGATGAATTTGATAAATACAATAATGTTGTTATTTTAGGTAGCGAATTAGCTTTTAAATTAGGCATCCATATAGGTGATGATATTTTTGTTCTTTCTCCCAGTAAACTATCAACACCATTTGGAGATGTTCCAATTACTTTAACTTTAAGAGTAATAGCAATTTTTAATACAGGAATGTATGAATATGATAGTAATTTAATTTTAATTCCCCACAACACAGCAGAATACTTATTTAATTTAAAAAAATCTACTCAAAAATTAGAAATTTTTTTAAATGATTTAAGTTTAACAGATGAAATTAAACACAAATTATTGTCGGATTTATATCAAAAATTCCACACAGGATTTAAAATAACCACTTGGCAAGAAAGTAATAGCTACTTTTTAGATGCACTAGCAACTGAAAAAAATGTTATGTTTTTAATTTTAAGCTTAATTATTTTAATTGCCTCTTTCAATATTGTTTCAGGACTCCTAATGTTAGTTAAAACTAAAACAAAAGAAATAGCAATACTAAGAGCAATGGGTTTTTCAGTAAAAAACATTCGCAACATTTTTTTTATTATAGGTAGCCTTATATCCCTTAGTGGAGTTTTTTTAGGAACTGTTTTAGGCTTACTAATCTCATATAATACAGAAGCTTTAAGAAATCTAATCTATACTGTTTTTAACATAGATATTTTTTCAGAATCAGTCTATTCCCTTAGCAAATTACCAGCAACAGTTAATTATTATCAAGTATTATTTATTATCATTTTTGCTATTTTAATGTCTTTTATCTCAACCTTATATCCTGCTAAAAAGGCAAGTAAAATAGAACCAAAAGAGGGTCTAGATTATGAATAAAGTCAACCAAGAACAAAATATTTTAACTACCCTAAAATTAGAAAATGTTAACAAGTATTATAAAAATACTAATAATGATAAACAAATCATTTTATCCAATATTAATTTTGAAATTAACAAGCAACAAACAGTAGCATTAATAGGACCAAGCGGCAGCGGCAAAAGCAGTTTTTTAAACACATGCGGACTTTTAGATAATAATTTTACAGGCAATATCACTATCAACAACATTAAAATTCATCAAAATCAAGATATCCAATTAACAGAGATTCGTAAAAATTATATAGGCTTTATTTTTCAGTTTCATCATCTCTTACAAGATTTAACTGTTTTAGAAAATATAATTATCAAATCCTTATTATTAAATATTAATAAAAAAGATGCTATAGAAAATGCTTTAGATTTATTAAAAAAAGTAGGTCTTTCAAACAAGCAAAATGTTTATCCCAGTTATTTATCAGGTGGAGAAAAACAAAGGGTAGCAATAGTTCGTGCTTTAATAAATAAACCACTTATTTTAATTGCAGATGAACCAACAGGAAATTTAGACAAAAAAAATGCCCATTTAATTTTTGATTTAATTCTACAACTAACCCAAGATTCAAACATTAGCACAATAATTGCAACCCATGATTTAGATTTATCTAAGCAAATAAAAATCCATTATAAAATAGATAATAAAGAACTAATCAAAGAATAATTAACCAATCTAAAATTTTTTAAATACTATAATTTCACCATTAAAATAAATAAGTATGGAAAAATTTTATCAATGAAATCACAATCAATGAAATCACAATTAATAAATATAATTAAACATCAAGATTGTTTTGATTTTTTACAGGAAGTAAAAAGTAATTCAATAGATTTAATTTTAACAGATCCCCCTTATATAATTTCAAAAGAAACAGGATTTAAGTCCGTTGTAAAAGGAGTTAAAAGATTTGGAGTTTCTATGGATTTTGGCGAGTGGGATAAAAATCAGTCTAATTTATTGCCATTAATAGAAGAATTTTACAGAGTTTTAAAAAAAGGAGGAACTTGCATAATTTTTTATGATATCTGGAAAATTAGCATTCTTAAAAATTTCTTAGATAAAAACAACTTCAAACAATTAAGATTAATAGAATGGATAAAAGATAACCCAGTGCCTCTTAATTCACAAATTAATTACCTTACCAATGCTAAAGAAATAGCAATTTCTGCAGTAAAAGGGTCAAACCCAGTTTTTAATTCTTCCTATGATAACGGACTTTATCAATACCCAATTTACCATAGTAAAGACAGATTTCATCCCACCCAAAAACCCCTAAAATTATTTGAGGATTTAATAAAAAAGCATACCAATCAACAAGATACAGTTTTAGATTGTTTTTTAGGCAGTGGAACAACTGCAATCGCATCACTCAACTTAAATCGTAATTTTATCGGTTGCGAATTAAATCAAACCTATTACAATAAAATTTTAAATCGTATCTCACTTTACCAAAATAAAAAACCAACTTTAAAAAAACCAACTTTAAAAAAACCAACTTTAAAAAAACCAACTTTAAAAAAAATTCAACTTTAAAAAAATTTTATGTTAATATTCTTATATAAATAAAATCTTTAACCTAGAGCTTACAAATTAAAAATTTAATGTCAAAATTTATCCATTTAAGAACCCACACAAATTATTCAGTTGCAAGTGGAATGCTATTTATAGAAGATATAGCAAAAACAGCAAAAGAATACAGTTTACCAGCAATAGCAATCACAGACACAAATAATATGTTTGGGGTAAGGGAATTTTCCCTCAAGCTTTCAAGCTATGGAATTCAACCAATTATTGGTATGGAAATTAATCTAGTTTATATAGTAAACAGGCAAAATTTTTGTGGTAAAGTTGTTTTACTTGCTAAAAATTTACAAGGTTATCAAAGCTTATTAAAACTCCATTCCCTTGCATATTTAACTAACTTAAATAAACATTTACCCATCCATATCAATCAACAAGATTTATTAAATAATAATGAAGGATTAATAGTTTTAACAGGCGGATTAGATGGTATTTTAACAGACATTATAGAAAAAAATCCAAAAGAATTAAACAGTTTTTTAGATTCAACAAAGTCCATTTTTAAAGATAATATATTTTTAGAAATCAATAGATTTTTTACCCAAAAAGATAAAGACCTAGAAATGATATTTTTACAAAAAGCTCTGGATTTTAATCTCCCAATTATTGCCACAAATAACATTTTTTTTAAAAATCCCAACGATAAATTTGCCGCAGATGTTTTACAAAAAATCAGAATAGGGGAAACAATTAACGAAGAAGGAACAAATATTTTAAACCCCCATCAATATTTTAAAAACCAAGATGAAATGTGTAAAATTTTTAGCGATCTTCCCGAGGCAACTTCAAATACAATTTATGTAGCAAAACAATGTTTATACCAAGTAAATAAAAATCCACCTGCTTTACCAAAATTTTCAGATAATGAAACCCAAGCAATCAAAGAACTTTCTTTTCAAGGATTACAATCAAGAATGGAAAGTCAAGTTTATAATGTTAGTAATCAATCAAAAGAAGAACTAGATAATATTTACTATCAAAGATTAAATTACGAATTATCAGTAATAGAAAAAATGGGATTTGATGGCTATTTTTTAATAGTTTCAGACTTTATAAAATATGCCAAAAACAACAACATTCCAGTAGGTCCAGGTAGAGGATCAGGAGCAGGAAGCATAGTAGCATGGGCACTTGAGATTACAGATGTAAATCCAATTCGCTTTAGCTTACTTTTTGAAAGATTCCTTAATCCAGAAAGAGTATCAATGCCCGATTTTGATATAGATTTTTGCCAAGAAAGAAGAGACGAAGTAATAGAGTATGTAAAAAATAAATATGGTAGTGAAAAAGTAGCACACATCATTACATTTGGAACCCTTCAAACAAGAGCAGCAATCAGAGATGTAGGAAGAGTTCTAGCAATTCCCTACATAGATGTAGATACCCTATGTAAAAAAATCCCCCAAAGTTTACCAAGCAACCCCATCACTTTAAAAAATGTTTTAGATGAAAACGAAGAACTAAAACAAGAGGTAATCAGCAATGCAATTTATCAAGATTTATTTGATATCGCTTTAAAAGTAGAAGGACTCTATAGAAACATCTCAACCCATGCCGCAGGTATTGTTATTGGTGCCAAAAACTTAAATGAAATTATTCCACTTTTTTACGAAGAAGGATCAAAACTTCCATCAGCAGGCTTTAGTATGAAGTATGTAGAAGACACAGGATTAATAAAGTTTGATTTTTTAGGATTAAAAACATTAACAGTAATCAAACATACCCTA
>JBIIMR010000081.1:0-5171 GCA_044337895.1 Alphaproteobacteria bacterium | reverse complement strand
CTAACCCCAACATCATCACAGGTAACTGATGCAGATATTATAACACCAGCAACATCAACTCCAACACCAGCAACATCAACTCCAAATAAATATATAGATAGAGATTATATTAATGATGCTAAAGATTCTACTGATTTAATAAAATTGTTATATTCACAAGAGAATATTAATTTAATGATTAGCAATACTACAGAAGAACAAAAAAATGATATTTACAATGCTTTATCTAATAGGGCTGAAGAAGAACAAAATATAGAAATACAAAACATTCTCAAAGGCTTTCAAAAGGCAATCAATAACGAAATAAATGGAAGATCTTTACAAGAAAAAACCTCTAAGGTTCAAAACATAGCGGGACTTAAAGATTTAGTAGCAGAACATATAGAGCATATAAATAATATAAATCTAGCAGATAGGAATAGTCTTAACAATTATAAAAATGCATTAATAAGGATTAGAGATAACTATTTTTCAGGCAATAAATTTAATATGAAAAGCTTTGAATCCAAATTACAATCTGATTTAAAGGGAACAGCAGATAAAGAACAAACTCAACAGTCTAAAAATGCATTAGAAGTAGTTATGAGTTTCTTCAACCAATTTTTGAAGTTAGATCCTAAAAAAGAAAACAAGGAATACCAAGCTATAATTGTGCCAGAAATACAGATAAAAAACCCAATACCAGAAAAATTGACTGACAAAGAACAATTAAAAAATGATAGTGATAAATTTCTTAGTCAAGGTGACAAGAAGACAGCAGCAGCACTTAGCAAAGATACTGTTGTTAAAGAAGATACTATCAATATAGAAACAAAACAAAGACCAACATCAACATCAACTTCAAAACAAAAAAGAACATCTGTGGTTAGTAATTTTGTTAGGTCTCTTTTTTCTGGCAAAAAACAAACACCACAATCACAAACATCAACACCACAAACCCCAGCAAAGCTAAGTGTAGACATGAAAAGAACTGTTGTTGAAGCACAAGAGTTAATTTTTAATGATGATAGTTTGCTAAGTGTAGACAGGGACAATGTTATTGAAGCTGTTAATGATTCAGTGCATGTAGAACAACAAAAACGAAAATCATCACAACCATCAGAACCAATTTATGCACAGCCTCTTACAAGAGAACAAAGAACACAAAAACAAGAACCAGAATCACAGCCAGCACAACAAACCTCAACCCAAACCCGTTTAATAAATGATAAAAATATAAGAAAATATATATTAGGTATGAAAAATAGTAATATTATTGTAGATAATTACAACGATGGTAATTATAATCAAAATAATAGAGATTTATATAATGAATTGGGGAAGATTTTTATAAAGTCAGAAACTCAAGAGGCAATTATGGATTATATAAACAAATCTGTTATAGAAAATGATTCTAGTAGTATTGATATTGCTGATAACTATGTTAAAGCAATAAATACATTTATCTCATTATCATATAATAGGAACACAAGGACACCAATAGATAAATCTACTTTTAAAGTTTTTAACACAATAAATACAAAATTTGAAGATGTTGATAATCATCCGCTTTTATCTAGCAAAGAAATTAATGGGGATAAATTAACAATAACAGTATACAAGAGTTCAAATACTAGTGATGAGGAAATAAAAAATAGGATATATGCAGAGCTTGCATCATCATATTACGGTGTAAATAAAGAAGCATCTATAGTATCACCTAACCAAAGAGCAATAGTATCACTTGGATCTGTAGCAAGCAAATTATATATACCTTTAAATGGTCAATATTATGATCAATATAAGGATTCTAGAATCAATTCTGGTGAGGAATATATTGCACATGATATTTATAAATTCTTAAATAAAAAACAAACTTCACCAAAAAGTCCAAAAAGAGTAGTAGTTTTTGCTCGTAAAGGATTGAACACTGTTAAAAGTTTGTTTACTAGTAGTAAAGATAAAGAACAATCAGCAGCACAAACAACACAAAGCATAATTAGTAGTAAAGATAAAGAACAATCAGCAGAACAAGCAACACAAAGCAGAAGTGAATTATTTATTGAAGAATTAGTGTATGCAGAATTGAATGATACTGATACTGATACTGATACTTCTGAGGCAACAAACACAGATACAGTAAACCATGAACAAGTGAATAAATTGTATCCGTTGGGCGAGGAGCGAAGAGAATCGGATGACGAAGAATGGAGCACAGAAATAGAAGAATCAAATTATGCAGAGTTAGATTCTGAACAACAATCACCACCAGCACAACAAGCAGCAACAGGAGGAGCTATTCCAAGACCACAAGGACAAGAAACACAACCAACACAACAAGAACCAATTTATGCAAAGGTTATTCCAAGATCAAAAAGACAACCAACACAACAAGCAGCAACAGGAGGAGCTATTCCAAGACTAAAAAGATCACAACCTCTGCAAAGAACAAAACCTCTGCAAATAACACCAAGACCAGCACAAGCAGAAAATGAAACAACTAACCAAGATAGTCGGCGGACAGTATCAGTAACACCTGATACAAAAACACAACCAACTTTTTTAATTAAGAATTTTGTCGCAACTCCACCAAGTTATAAGTTTAAAAATTCCATATATAAATTAAGCAATCGCAAAAAAACAATAAAAAGGCTAGAAAAAAATGCACAGTTTATGTTAGATAGCTATTTTGATCAAGCTAGCCTACTAACATTATTAGACATACAAGATTTATCTTTTGTATCATTAGCAATAGTTAGCACGATTAAAGAAAGACAGTCAAACAACGGAGACGATTTAAATATAAAAATAACTATAAAGAATATTCAAGATGATCAATCTATATACATAGATAGCATAACACAGTCAGCATCAATAAGCACTATAGAAAATAATGAGTTAAATATCACTGTATATAAAAATGAAAATAGCGATACTGTAGAAACTAACGCTCAAATTTTAACAGAAGTGCTTACACAATTATATAGATATAAAGCTAAAAAAACAAACACAACACAAAATCAAAAAGTTACAAAAATTCGTGATATTATAAACAAAAATAATGATCCTAGAGTTTATAATAAAAAAATATTTGAAATGATATCTCAATCCAATACAGAAATAATATCCCATTCAATTTATAATCATATTTATAATTATGTTTATAATGAAACACTTCAAGAATATATAGACTCAGATAACCGGTCACAAACAGAAACATCAAATTCTTTTGGTTATTTTCCAGGAGAGCGATCAAGAACTTCAGCAACATCAAATCCACCTGCATACGAAACACTAACCCCCCCACCTTCACCACCTTCATACAATGAGGCAACAAATGAGGCAACAAAGGAGGCAAAAAAGACTTATTTAATTAAAAATTTCGAAACTAAAAATCCTTATTCTAAATTTAACATTTTTAAAATTGTTAAAAGAAAAAAATACGATAAACAGTTAAAAGATATAAGTGAAGATATAAACAAATTTATAAATAGTAATGAGCAGAGTTTATTACAAGTAATAACATCTGCGGATTCAAAAGGAATAGAGAATTTTGCAAAAACTCAAAACCCATATGGAGGGGTTATTATTGAAAATAATAATACTATGAGTGGCTTAGAGTTATCATCATCATCTACAGTTGATAATTCTAACCAAAGTAGGCAAGATATACAAATAGCAATCAATACTAACAATCTTTCAAGGACTAACATAGATATAGATAAAAATCTTAAGATTCTATCAGAATTATATACTCAAATATATATTTTAAAAAATCGTTCTGTTAAAAAAAGTATATTAACAAATAAAGCTTCTCTTTTAGAATATAATAATGCTAAAAGCAATTTCGGTAGATTAAATAGAAATCTAAATAAAGATGCAAGTGAAGTATACTCACATGTTTTTTATCAACAACTTTTAGACCTTGTTGATAAAAATAAAAAAGCAACATTGCAACAACAATCATACTATAGATCAGCACCACAAGGAATATTACCACGAGCAACATTGCAACAACAATCATACTATAGATCAGCACCACAAGCAAGATTTCAACAAAAATCTATAGCAGCATCAAGTACAACCAAAGCACCAGCACCACAAGCAAGATTTCAACAAAAATCTATAGCAGCATCAAGTACAACCAAAGCACCAGCACCACAAGCAAGATTTCAACAAAAATCTATAGCAGCATCAAGTACAACCAAAGCACCAGAGCCAGAAGTAGATTATCCAACATTACCTAAAAAAGTTCGTTTTAGCAATAAGGAAGAAGTATTATATTTACCAAAAGAACACAAAGAAAGTACTTTTAATCCTTATTATGAACCCCAAAAGAAAGTTTATGACGAAAAAAAGAGAGTTATACTAGAAAAGTACAAATCTATAGAAGATGAGTATAGTGATGAGGCAAAACTTATACTAGAAGAGTATGCAGCTCTAGAAAGAGTAAGCGACAGTGAAAGCAGTGACAGTGAAAGCAGTGACGAGAGTTCAAATTCCTCTCAAACTTATGTAATCAAGGGATTTAACACAAATACAGATTTAATCAGTCAAGATACAAGAAATAATACAACAACTAAAATACAGGATTATTTGAATAAAATATTTCCAGGTTATAAAAATGTTATAGTCGACAGAAATTTATATAGATTTTTAGTAATATACAACACAGATAAAGAGTTAGATTTGTTTAAGAATTATACTAATTATACTATTAACATTTCCACCCCACTAGAACAATCAAATTTAAATATAAATGGAGTAACACTTTCAGCATCTAATCAAATATTAAGAGAAGATGGAAAAACAGAAGTAAATATTTTTCTACCAACATCTATTAAAGATTCCGAGGAGTATAATATTAGGTTATTAACTGAGATGTTAACCCAAGTATATATTTCAGAGAATAAAGATGTAAAAGATAGTATAATCAAAGACAAATTCAATCAAATAAATCAAATACTAACTACCAATGAAGACACATATCAAATAACAGAAGATGATAGTAGATTGCTTGATATATTAAATAATCATAGAATGGATTATGCTTATAATGAGATGGTTCAAGAACAAACAGTAGGAGGAGCAACAGCACTTTCAACAACAGAAGTTAAAAATCAAAAAATAACAGAATTGTTAGTAAAAGACAAAAGCGAGTTATTTTCAAATTTATTATATCAAGAACTAAC
>JBIIMR010000080.1:0-5249 GCA_044337895.1 Alphaproteobacteria bacterium | reverse complement strand
TCACATAAAGCCTGAAACTCCAATTCTAAATTATTTTTTTTGTCAAGATACATATTTTCAATATTATATCCCAATATTTTTGTTAAATACTTCAAGGTATCGTATAAATCATCACTTCTATCAGAAACTAAAACATTCGCCCATTTTAACTCTTTAATTTCAAAATAATTAGAAACCTCTTTAGAAAAAATAAACAAATACTCATGAAATAAAGGCATCACTATTTTAAGTTTATATCTATCATCTGCAACACTAACTTTTAATTTTACTTCCTTTTCATTGATTGTATATTCTTTTTCTACAGAATCACCAAATAATTCTTGTAAATTCAAAGTATTATTTTCAATAATTTTATTATACTCTTTTTTTACATAAAACATTAAGTCATCAATTTTAGAATAAATAAGATTATTTTCATAATTTAAGTATCTAAAAGCAACATCATATCTAACTATAGCAAATGTTGCATTGTTTGCCTTCAGCATTTCTAATGATTCTACTGAATTTGCAGTATCAATTATATTACAAATAAAATTAATATCCTCACTAGAATTACACAAAGAATTTACTATATTCTTATAATTCAAGTTATTTTCAGATATTGCAAAGTAAAACTTATAATCCTTGGCATTCACTACTCCAATATAAAAAACAAAAATATAAAAAATTAACAAACTAAATTTAACTATCTTTAACATAAAAATCACTTTTAATAAAAATCCAAAAATTATTAATAATTACTTAACAAATAATTATATCAAAAATATTATATAACAAAAAAAATATCTTGCAATATAAAAAGAATCTTAATAAAATTAATAATTTATTATTATAAAAGAATTTTTAACATATAATTAGTTAAAAGGAACTATCAATAAACATGACAACTTCCCAAAATTGGTCTTCTAGTTTTAAATTTATTTTAGTTGCAGCAGGTTCTGCAGTAGGCTTGGGTAATATTTGGAAATTTCCACAATTAGTTGCAGAAAATGGAGGTTCAGCCTTTATTTTGATTTATCTAGCTTGTATTCTATTATTAGGTATACCTTTATTAATTTTAGAATTTAGCATTGGTAAAACAAGTAAAAGTAATAGTTTAGATACTATTTTACACTTCAATAAACATTACTTTTTTAAACACTCTTACCTCCTATATATAATAGGTGCATTTTTATTAATGAGCTTTTACTTTGTTGTTTCAGGCTGGACTCTAAGCTATTTTGTAGAAAGCATAACAGGAACAATTGCATATAGCAACAACTTAGATGCAAGTTATTACCAAAATATTTTAGGGAATTTATTTTCAAGCCCCAAAAAATTAATTTTATATACCCTAGCAATTATTCTAATAACTTATTATATTAACTCAAAAGATATTCAAAAAGGAATTGAAAGATTAAATTTTGTTTTATTTCCTGTTCTTTTTCTTATTTTAATCATTTTAATAATAAAAGTCTTAACATTAAACAACATTAGCGAAGGTTTAAAATTTTATTTTTATCTAGATTTTTCTAAGGTTACAATCAATACTTTCATCAATGCATTAGGGCAAACTTTCTTTTCTCTTTCCCTAGGTAGTGGAACAATGATAGTATATAGCTCATATTTAAAAAAAGAAATAAACAAAGAAACAAGCATAATCAAGGCTAGTATTTATACCTCAATTATAGGTTCTTTAGTTGGAATTTTTTCAGGATTAATTATTATTCCTAGTTTATTTTCTTTTAATTTACCATTAAGTGGAGGCACAGGAGTAACCTTTATTAGCTTACCTTTAATATTTTCACAAATTTATTTAGGAAAATACCTAGCAATAATATTCTTTTTTATGATGTTAATTGCAACAATAACTTCTACGATTTCAATATTAGAAACTATTCTACCCTACTTCATGAAAAAATGTAACTTAACTCGTCAAAAATCTGCTCTCCTAATTAGTTTTATTGTTTTAATTTTAAGTATTCCAAATAGCTTATCTTTTAATATTTTATCAAATTTAACACTATTTAAATTAAACATTTTCGAACAAGTTGTTTATTTAGAAAATAATATTTTTCTTACCTTAGGTTCATTATTAACTATTATTTATGGAATATATTTTATAAAAAATACTTTAAAAGCAGAACTATCTAATTATTTATCTCCATTTCTAATAAATCTTTGGATATTTGTAATAAAGTTTATTATACCTTTAATAATCATTGTTATAGTAATTAAAGAAATTATCAATTCATAATTTATTAAGGTTTAAAAAAATGAGTAATAACTTATTTTCATCAAGGATTGGATTTATTTTAGCAGCAGCAGGATCCGCAATCGGATTAGGTAATATTTGGAGATTCCCCTATTTAGTAATGGAAGAAGGAGGAGCAAATTTTATTTTTTTATATTTTTTGTGTATATTTTTTATAGGTGTTCCACTTTTAGTAGTTGAATTTACCATAGGTAGAAGTTCGCAAAATAAATCTTCATTAATAACAATATTTCAAAATAATCATAAACTCGCACATTTATTTAGTCGCTTATCTTATATATTTTTATTTACCCTTATAGTTATAATTAGTTATTATAGTGTAGTCGCTGGATGGGTTTTAATTTATTTTGTAAAGTCTTTATTTGGATTAATAAGCTATCAAAATGAAAGTATAAATTATTATAAAGATTTTTTACAAATACTTTTTAATAGTAATTATGAAGTAGGATTTGCTACAATTTTCATAATAATATTTACTTTATCTATTAATTTTTTAGGAATTACAAAGGGTATTGAGAGATTTAATTTTTTCATGTTACCATTACTATTTATCATTTTAATAGTGATGATTTTTAAAGTTTTAACTTTAAATGGGTCAGAAAAAGGTTTGCATTTTTTAATTCACTTAGATTTAACATCTATTACTTATAAAAATATTTTTGCAGCATTGGGGCAAAGTTTTTTTTCCCTTTCCTTAGGAATGGGTGTTATGATAGTTTATGCTTCATATCTAAATAAAAAAGAATCAATTATAAATAATTCAATAATTACTGCATTTTTAGGTTCTGTTGTTGGAATTTTTTCATCTTTAATTATAATACCAATTATTTTTGCATTTAACCAAGAATCAAGTAGCGGAGTAGGATTAACAATGCTAGCTTTACCTAGTATATTTTCCCAAATTTCACATGGCTCTTTTTATGCAATTTTATTTTTTGGATTAATGTTAGTTGCTGCATTAACTTCTACAATTTCAATAGTAGAACCTCTATTAAATTACACTACTAATAAGTTTAAAATTTCTAAATTAACCGCTTGTTTTTTTGTAGGTATTTCAATTATATTTTTATCTATAATTCAAATTAATTCTTTTAACAACCTATCCCATATCAAAATTTTTAATCAAGATATTTTTACATTTACCAGCGGTGTTTTTTCAGATGTTTTACTATCATTAGGAAGTATAATTGCATGTATATATTGTGGTTTTATTTTAACAAAATCCGTTGTTTTAAAAGAAATAAACCAAAACAACCAAAACAGCTTGTATTTAAAGATATATCAAACTGTATGGTTATTTTCTATTAAATATCTAATACCTCTAATATTATTATATTTAGGATACAAAAGCTTATCTAATTTATTTTAATGGTATAAAGTAATCTTTTAAAGGTAAAAATCCATTAAAACAAACTGCAGAATATGATGTAGTATAAGCTCCAGTAGAAATCAGATAAACAAAATCCCCACTAGCAATTTTAGATGGAAACGAATACAAATTTTTTTCATACAAAATATCTGCTCCATCACAAGTAGGTCCTGCAATTGCAAATTTCTCAGTTTTTTCATTTGTTTCAAAGTTAGTTACTATATTATATTTAATACTTTCACCTATTGTTTCTGCTAAACCACCAAAAGCACCTATATCAATATACAACCATTTTTTATCATCATTAACATTTTTTTTAGAAACCAATACAACTTCAGATTTTATAACTCCTGCATCACCAACAATAAATCTACCAGGTTCAAAAAATATATCTAATTTTTCATTTCCAAAATGTTTTTCTAAAGATTCCTCTATTGTTTGTTTATATTGTGAAATTTCAGGAGGATTTTTAATATAGCCATAAGCAGGAAAACCACCCCCCATATTTATCATTTTAAGATTTATATTTTGTTTTTTTAGTTCAGAAAAAACATATTTACTTTTAGAAATACCCTCTTCCCAAGCAGGTAAATAAAACTGTTGAGACCCAGTATGGAAAGAAACCCCATAAGCATTTAAACCCATTTCATTAGCTTTTGATAATAAATCAACTGCCATATCAACATCACAACCAAATTTACGAGATAAAGGCCAATCAGCATTTTCACTACTATCAAGCAATAATCTACAATAAACTTTAGACCCAGGTGCATTAATTGCTAATTTTTTTAATTCTTCTTCGCTATCAAAAGCAAAAATATTAATTTTTTTCTCAAAAGCTTCTTTAATTAAATAAGATTTTTTAATTGTAGTTCCAAATGAAATTTTTTCAGGGCTAACCCCAAGTTCCAAGCAAAGATTTACTTCCTCTATAGATGCAACATCAAAATTTGCTCCTACATCATTTAATAACAAAATAATTTCTTTTGCAGGATTTGCTTTTACAGCATAAAATACTTTAGAATAATCAAAACTTTTTCTAAATTCCATGTATTTTTCTTTTACCACATTCAAGTCTACTACTACAAATGGAGTTTTTAATTCTACATTCTTTTTTAAAAAATCAACAATATTTTTATTTTCAATATTCCAAACCATTTTGTTATTAAATCTCCTTACAATTTTATACAGTAAAATTTTCAATTACAATTAAAAGTATCATTAATAATTAATATATTATAATAAATAATTAATACAATATGATATAATATATTATCACAATAAAAACAATAGGGAAAATACAAAAATAATGTTAAACAATATTTTAATTATCAACGGTGCTAATTTAAACTTATTAGGAGATAGGGAAAAAAGCATTTACGGATCAGAAACTTTAAAAGATCTAGAAACAATAATGCTAAAAGAGGCTAAAAATTTTAATATAAATTTAGATTTTTTCCAAAGCAATATTGAGGGAGATATTATCAACAAAATTCATTTTGCTTATAAAAACAATATTAATTATATAATAATAAATCCAGGTGGTTATTCCCATACTTCAATTAGCATTTTAGATTCAATTTTAGCTACAAATCATAAAATAACATTCATAGAGGTTCACATAAG
>JBIIMR010000079.1:0-5273 GCA_044337895.1 Alphaproteobacteria bacterium | reverse complement strand
ATGATAATACCAGAATTATTACAATATGATTTTACAGTGGAAAATGTTGCTAAAAATATAACTGCTATGGATAATATTAATTATATGGAAAATTATTATAATGAAATAAATAATGCACTTTTTACTTTGGGAATGGGTAATTTTAGTCCTAGTGAAAAAGCAAGTAAAATTATATACGATTTTTTACAAAAATAAAATATAAGCATAAGAAGTAAGGTGGAAAAAGAAAATGATAAAAATAGTTGAATTGATTTTATTGATTGTTAAAATAATTGGGAAAATCTTAAGTGCGGTAATTTTTGTGTTATCTTATATAAAAATGCTTTATAAAGGGACTAAAGCTACTGTAAAACTTTTATATGCTGTAATAATATTTGGAATTTTGTTTGGTGCTATATTTATATTAAAGCCTAAAAACATTGCAAATGAAAATGTTAGGTCTGTGGTGGTTAATAGCATAGATGTTTCTGATAGTAATTTTTTAGATACGGTTAAAAGTGGTGATGCTGAAAAATTACAACTTTTAATAGATATGGGTATTAATCCTAATTCTGTAGATGAAATCGGGAGAAATGCTTTTGCTATATCTGCTATTTTTAATAGGAATCCTAAATTTGTAAAAATATTAAAAGAAGCAGGGGTGGATATTAATAAACCTGATGCATATGGTTATACTCCTTTGATGATGGCAATTATATCTGGCAATAATGATAAGTATGTTGATGCAATGATTAAAGAGGGTGCTGATGTTAATTCTGTAAATAATAGTGGTGCTTCTATTTTAATGGTTATGAGTGGAACTATGGATAATGAAAAAATTATGGAAAATGTTATCAAAAATGGTGCAAAAGTAAATTATATAAATAAAGATAATGTATCTGCTATTATGATTGCTGCTAAAATATCTAAAAATCCTGAAATATTAAAATTGTTAATAAAATATGGGGCAGATAAAAAAGCTAAAGATTCACTAGGTATATCTGTATATGAAATTTTAAAAAGTAATCCTAATTTAAAAAATAATCAAGAGTTATTAAATTTATTAAAGTAAGTTGTTAAAGTAAGTTATGCTGTTACATGAAATAATAGGAGATTAAAAATCCTGTAAGGATGGAGGTTATTTCTTTATTTTTTTGGTATGATATGTAAAATTTTGAAATATACTTATTGCTTCCTGTTGTTATGTTTAATGTAGTGCTGTAATTAGTATTCATTAAATTGCTATTGATAGAATATATATCTTGTGGGTTAGATAAAATATAGGTTTTATTGTAAAGGTCTTTTAATGGGTTGGTATGTTGATAATTAAAAATTATATCTGTTAGAATATATTTAACCAAATTTCTATAGTTTACTTGATATTTGTAACTTAATTTTATACCAATAAGTTCTGTAATTTCGCTATATGTTGAGCTTTGATAGCCAACTCCTGTGATTTTGTTTGTTTCTTGATATTCTGAAAAATCATATTTGTTTGCAGATAAAATGATATATGGGTTAATGAAAATAGGAATAGTTTTTGCTATGTAGTCTGTGCTGCCTAATTTAATTGAAATAGCAGTTGAATTATCTTGAATATCACTTAAGTTAGTAGATGTTTCTGATATTCTTGAAATAGAACTATTTGACATATTGGATTGAATATTTGTTATTATATAAAAGAAATTTTCATAGTGATAAGAACTAAAAAAATTTAAAGAAAAATTTTGCCCTGTAAGTGTATAAATTGATTCTGTATTATCCTTTGAGGAAATAAAAGTGGTTGATAATCCTAGTCCGAAGGATAAATTTTTATTATCTGTTGAAATTCCTACATTAATATTTTTATTTTCTATGTAAAGATTGCTAACACTTTGATTTTGATAATCTGTGTGGCTTGAACTAATATTTGAATCTAATAAAAAAGTGTAGGTATAATAATTTTGATATCTGTTATCATTATAATTGAGTTTATCTATTAAAATTTTAGTTGCTTTTTCATCTGCTTGCCCTAAATAAAATTTTTGTGAATTTTGTAAGATTCCATCGGCGATTACTTTACGATTTTTATTGTTAAAAGATGTATATAAATTTTGTTCTTCTGCAGTAGTTAAAGCGAATAAATTAAGTGGAATCATAATCAATAATAGGGTATAGAGAAAAAAAATATATTTGATAAACATTTTAAAATTTACTGATAGTTAAAACTATTTTATTTTTTTGGTTATTATAAAGTTGAAAATAGGAATCCTCAATTACAATACTAGAATCTTTTTTGTTTATATTTTGAATTATCCAAGTTTCTAAATCGCTTTTAGACTTAGCTAATGTGTTTTTATTAAATATGTGTTTTGTTGTAATGTTTATTAAATTTTTAAATGAATCGCAAAATGTTAGGTTTCTATTAAATGTTGTAAGGTGTATGATGTCTATAGTATTTTCTGATGTAGAAATAACCTCTACTTTATTTTCACAAGAAGGTTCTTTTTTAAAATAAAAAGAAGATGATACTAGTTCTTTATTATTTGTAAGAAGTTTATATTTATTTTTTATTAAATCTTTTGTATAAAATTGTTTATTTATGTTTTTTATATAAGTTGAAGATGCATTTAAAGTTTGTTGAAAAGCAAATATTGAAAACAAAACAGCAATAAAAAAATAACAAAAATTGTTTGTTTGTTTTATTGTAGTATTCATTGGGGGGTAACTCACTTATTAAGTAAAAAATATATAATCTTACAATATACTTATTGTATAAAATTACTGAATGTTTGTCAAACTTATTTTGTTAAACATTGCAATAACTGGAGTATGATCGGATGGTTTTTCTTGATATCTTGGTTCTTTTATTACCTCTGCACTGTTAAGATAATTTGCTAGATTTGGGCTTGTAAGAATGTGATCTATTCTTACTCCTTGATTTTTTTCTAAACTATTGTTTCTATAATCCCACCATGTGTATGTTTTATCATTAGAAAAAATATTTAAACTATCTACTAAAGGTAAATTAAGCATTTTAAAGTATAAATCTTTTACCTCTTTTTGATATAAAGCATCATTTAAAAAACTAGCTTCGCTGTATAAATCATTTTTTGTAGGAATAATGTTAAAATCTCCTGCGATTATGTAATTTATTTTTTGTTGTGAAAGTGTTAAAAGATGGTTATACAGGTTTTGTAAAAAAGCTAATTTGTATTGGTATTTTGATGAATCTGCTATTGGATTACCGTTTGGAATATAAACATTGATTATATGAATATTGTTTTCTAAAAGTTTGATTTCTAAATATCTAGCACTTTCATCTTTAAAATTAGGTAAAGAAGTATGTATAAGCTCTGATTTTAGTTTGCTTAATGTTAATACTCCGTTGTATGCTTTTTGTAATTTATAATGGAATGTATAATTTAAGTCTTGTAAATAATTTAATTCTAAAAATGGAAAATCTTTTTCCTCGCACTTTACTTCTTGACAAAGCAGTAAATCTGGGGAATGCTTAAGAATGAAATCTTTTAATATAGGTAAGCGGGTTCTAATAGAATTTATATTAAATGTGGAAATTTTCATGTTTATAAAATTTTTTTAGTAAAAATTAAAGGGAAAAAGAACTACCACAACCACAACCATCTTTAGAGTCTGGTATTTTGAGGGTAAATTTATCTCCTATTAGATTGCTTGTGAAGTCTAAAATTCCGCCGTTTATTATGGTGATAAAATTTTTATTAAAAGCAATTTTTATATTGGATATTTCTAATATAAAATCATCGTCTTCATTGTAGTTTGTTGTGTCTTCTATTTTAAATTCAGTTGAAAAACCAGAACAGCCGCCACTTACTATAGATATTCTAAAAATTTTGTTTTTAGAGCATTCAGTAGAAGATTTGATTTTATTAATAGCACTTTCTGTAACAGTTATAAGAGAAGAGTTTTGAGATATAGAGGGTTGCATTTTTAAAATCTTTCTATTGTAAATTTATTGTTGTATTTAGTTTTTGTATTATTTTATTGTATTTTAATGTAATATATTATACATTATATTTTGAAATATTTCAAATATTTTAGATAAAAAAGAGGTGATTTTTTTGATTTTAACTGTAATTGAAAAATTAAAAATAAATATATTAGAGATAATTAAAAATACAAAAGTTCTTGATGATTATGGATTTGCTTTTTTTGATGAAATAAAGAGCTTTATCTTAGAAAAGCCTAAAAATAATAACAACGGGGATGTTGCTATTAATGTTGCTTTTGTAATAGCTAAGCAGTTGAAAGCTAATCCTTATTATATTGCTAACTTGCTTAGTTTAGAATTTAAAAATATTAAAAATGTAGAAAAAATAGAAATAGCTAGTCCTGGTTTTATTAACTTTTTTTTAAAAGCAGAATTCTACAAAGAAGAATTGGAATCTATTTTAGAAAATAAAACAAATTATTTAAGGGGATTTTTATCTCACCTAAATAAAAAAATTAATTTAGAATTTGTTTCTGCTAATCCTACTGGTCCTTTACATATAGGGCATGCAAGGGGAGCGGTAATAGGGGATATACTTTCTAGATTATATAAATTCTTAGGATTTACAGTTGTAAAAGAATATTATATAAATGATGCGGGATCACAAATTGATAAAATCGCTAAATCTTTGTTTTTTAGATATGGAGAAGTGTGTAAAAAACAAGATGTTCTATTAGATGTTTCATCTACTAAAATATTAGAAGGTGAAGAATTTTATCCTGGGGAATACTTAATAAAAGCAGCCGAAGATATTTATAAAAAAAGTGGAAACTTCTTTTTATTAGAAGACAAAAATAAAACATTGTTAGAGTTTAAAAATTTAGCAGTTCACTATATGATGAACATAATTAAATCTAATTTAAAAATGTTAAATGTTGAGCATGATGTGTTTTCATCTGAAAAAGAAATAGCAACGGATAGTAAATATATTAAACTTATTGATAAACTAATGAAAGATGATGTTGTTTATAAGGGAATTATTGATCCCCCTAAGGGAATGATGTTGGAAAATTATGAACAAAGGGAGCAGCTTTTATTTAGATCTACAAATTATGGGGATGATATAGATAGACCATTGGAAAAATCTAATGGTGAAAGAACATATTTTGCAAATGATATGATGTATCATAAAGATAAAATAGAAAGAAAATTTACAGATATTGTTAATATCTTGGGGATAGATCATAAGGGGTATGTGACTAGAATTTCTTCTGTTGTTAAATCTTTATCTAATAATAAAGTTAAATGTTCTGTTATACTTTGTGCATTGGTAAATATATTAGAA
>JBIIMR010000006.1:0-17055 GCA_044337895.1 Alphaproteobacteria bacterium | reverse complement strand
GGTGTTTTTTGTAGCCCTTGTGGAGGTTGTAGGCAAAGAATTTTAGAGTTTGCTGATAGTAATACTATTGTTTTAGTTGCAAATGATAATGGAATTGTTCAAGAAATTAAGATGAATGATTTGATTCCTTATCCTTTTAAAGAAGATGCTTTTTTGAATAATCTATAAACAATGTTAATACTATATTATTGTTTGTAATCTATGATTTTATTGAGGTGTTTTTTTAAATATAAATATGGGTGATTGGTATGTTTAAATATTTGTTTGTTTGTTTGTTTTTTATTGGTTTTTTTAATTTAGAAAATGTTTATTCTAAAAATACAGATAAAGAAGAAATTGAAGATGTTTTTGAAAATATTTATACTGATGTGAATTTATCTTTTTTAAATTCATACTTGGAAATGATTAAAAATTATGCGGTTGATTTTGATATGAATAAAATTGAGAGCATATATACTAAAGTTCTTAGTGAAATGGGAATTAAAAAAAATGATTATTTTGATTATTATTTAGATATTAATCCTGTTTTGCAAATAAGAAAAATGTCTTTGGATTCATTTTATGTTTATCTTAATAAATCTTTGCTTGTTGTGGCAGAAAAAAATAAAAAAAGAAATACATCTCCTTTTTTAATATGTAAAAATAAAGAAGATATAAAAAATCTGGTAGACTCTTATAAAGATAAAAATGAAATTGTTACTAATTTAATGAAAATTGAAGAAGACAGACCTTTAACAGAAGCAGAAAAAAAACAATTGGAAATATTTAAAAAAGGATATATAGCGGAAAATTGTGAAAAAAAAGATATTAATTATGTTAGGTATACTGGTGAATATTTTATTTATAAAAAGGATATGATTGTTAAAATTGCAGCTAAACTTTCTGATAATAAAGAAAGGTTTTATTATGCTTATGCTATAGATGTTATGAATTCAATTGATTTTAGGGATAAATTTGATAGGGAAAAAAAATATTTAGGATTTTTAAGTATTTTAAACTTTATTAAAAGTACAAATGATTTAAAAATATTATTTTTGTCTAGGTTGATTATGAATATGGATTATTATAATATTATTATTGATGATAAGTTAAAAAATAATTTGAACGAATCTGTAGAAAATAAAAATAAAGAAATTAAAAATGTTGGGGAAAATGATATTTCTAAAAAAGAAATAAATGATGTAGATAAAAATAGTAAAAACAAAGGTTATTTAACTACAAAGCAAAATGATTATCAAAATATAAATTATAGTTCTAGTGCTGATATTAAAAAAATGTAATTTTTTTGGTATTTTTGTTTGCATAAAAAAATATATTTATTTATTATCTTTTTTGTTATTTGTGTTTTTTTTTGTGTTGATTTATCATTTTAAATTTTTATGGACTATATTTTATGAAAACTTTTAAAATACCTCATATTTTTTCTGTTATATTTTTTTTAATGTTGTTTATGGCAGTTTTAACTTATATTTTACCTGCGGGTGAATATAAAAAAGATGTAAATGGAAATGTTATAACAGGTTCTTATACAAAAGTAGAAAGTAATTCTCAGAATGTTTTAGATGTTTTAAAGGCGGTTCCAATTGGAATTCAAAATGCAGCGGATGTTATTGCATATGTATTAATTGTTGGTGGAGTATTTGGAGTTTTAAATAAGACAGGTGCAATTAATGCGGGTTTGAATGCTTTAATCAGAAGATTTAAAAATAGTGATTTGATTTTAATTCCTTTAATTATGATTATATTTTCTATTGGTGGGACAGTTATGGGGACAAGTGAGGAAACTATACCATTTTATTTAATTGTGGTTCCTTTGTTTGTTAGATTGGGGTATGACCCTATTGTGGGTATTGCTACTGTTTTTTTGGGGGCGGCTACTGGGGTTATGGCAAGTACTATTAATCCTTTTTCTACAGGGATAGCATCTTCTTTTGCAGGGTTATCTATGCAAGAAGGAATTAATAGTAGGTTTTTTTATTATATTTTGTCTGTTTTTTTATCTGTATCATATGTTGTATTTTATGCTAGATGGGTAAAAAAAGATATAAAAAGATCTTTTACATATAAAAGTATTAATAAAAAAGATATGAATTATGAAACATTAAATCATGATGTTACTTTTACAAATATGCATAAAATTACTTTAATGTTTTTTGTTGCTATGGTTTTTATAATGGTTTATGGATTGCTTTATAAAGATTGGTATATGAATGAACTTGCTATGGTTTTTTTGGGATTTGGTATAGTAATTGGTTTTGTTAACAGGGTTAGGCAAAAAGAGTTTTGTGAAAATTTTTTAGATGGTGCTAGGGATCTTTTAATGATAGCGATTGTAATAGGTTCTGCAAGGGGAATTATAATTATTGCTAAGGATGGTAAAATTTTAGATACTATTTTAAATTATATTGCTGTTTCTTTGGAGGATGTTTCTAAATATTCTTTTGTAATTATGCATCAATTTTTTAGTCAGATTGTTGGGTTCTTTATTCCATCTTCTTCTGGGCATGCTGCTTTATCTGTTCCTATTCTTGCTCCTGTTTTTGGCTTGGTTGGAATTGATAAAAGTGTTTCTGTAACATCTTTTCAAATAGCATCTGGAATTATGAATATGATAACACCTACTAATGGAGTTTTGGTTGCTGCTTTATCTGTTGCAAAAGTAGGATTTGATAGCTGGTTTAAGTTTTTTTTACCTCTTTATATTCTGCATATGATATTAATTGTTATTTTTTTAATTTTTTTAGTTAATTGATTGGATAAAATTATGGAAAAAAATTTAAAAGTTATTGGAATTGCTTCTGGAATTGGAGCAGAAAAATATGGTGCTAATTTGGGTGTTTTTGATATATACTCAAGGATAAATAGTATTGATTCTAATATAAAATTTGATAAATTGTTTTATCATAATCACATTAACAATAAATTAGAAGCAATAGATCTTTTGTATCCATTTTATGCAGAAATAATTGAATATGTAAAAAGTATATATAATAAAAATGATAGATATTTATTTATGACAGGAGATCATTCTTGTGCAATTGCTACTTGGACTGCTTTAATGAATTCTATGGAAAAATCTTGTGGACTTATTTGGGTAGATGCACATCTTGATTGCCACTCTGTTAATACATCTTATTCTAAAAATATACATGGTATGCCTTGTAGGCACTTAATTGGAATGGGTGAATCTAAGTTTGATGATTTAATAAAATATAAGATAGATCGTCAAAATATATGTTTTATTGGAACTCGTGATTATGAAAAAGAAGAAAGGGAGTTTATTGATAGCTTGGGTATAAAAGCTTTTTATATGGAAAAAATTACAGAGAAAAACTTTACTATAACCCTTAAAAATGCTATGTCGATGGTTTCTGAAAAAGTTGATTTTTTTGGTGTTTCTTTGGATATGGACTCTATGGATCCTGAAGTTGCTCCTGCTACTGGTTGTTATAATCCGCTTGGTTTAAGTTTGGAACAAATAATTGAGTTGATTTCTGTTTTTAAAGAAAATGAAAAATTTAAAGCTTTAGAGTTGACTGAGTATAATCCATTGTTTGATGAACAAAATAAAACTTTTGAAGTAATATGTGCTATCATTAGAGAGTATATTAAATAGCTTTACAAATATTTAATTTTTGTTATATAATTTTAAATTGTATAGGTTGTTTTTGTTGTTTGTTTGTGTATTATTTTGCTTTTATTAGTAGCATATGTACCCATTTACTATAGAGAATATTTATGGTGTTGGTGGTATTTATATTAACTTTGTATTTTTTTATTGCAATATACATAAATGTATGTTATTTTAGCTTAAAAAATATAGTTAATATATGGTTAATATGGGATATTTTATAATGCTTAGCTTAATTTTTAAATACTTTCTTAGAAATAATTTAGTAAAAAAGTTATTGATTTACTTACTGGCTATGACATATTTTAGTTATGGATTTATGAATAAAGTAATTGCAGAAAATACTTGCACTATTTATGCTGTGGAGGGGTTAGATTGGAATATGATTACCTCTACGGTTACTTGTGATTATTATGGTTCAAGTAGTAAGACGGGGTTTTTAAAATATAAAATAGATAGTCTTACTAATAATTCTGTTTTTACTATTAATTTTAATAGTGTAACAGATTTTAATTATTCACTTTTAGAAGTTAAAGACAATCAGTATGCAGCAACGGGTTCTGTGACTAAAACTGTAAATATAAATTTTAGCTCTGCATCTAATGGTAATATTGATGCCTTGCTTGTTCTTGATAATATTGAGTTGGGTGTTTCTGATAATAATTATATTGTTAATATTAGTTTTTTAGGTACTAATTATAAAATTAATGACTTTACTGTAAAATCTAACTCGGGTTTAATTAAAATTGAAAACTCACAATTTATAGTTGGTTATCTTAATTTGGAATCTGAAATATTTAATAATGCTAGCTTTAATATAATTAATTCGGATGTTGATATCGGTTTGTATAATAATTTGGGTTCTGAAGTAAAAAATTATAACTTAAATGTTGCTAATAAATCTAGTGTTAAGTTTATAAATACTGTGATTGAAAACTCTCATTTAGAAGTTAATAATTCTGTTGTTTATTTTTATAATTCATCCTATAAAGAAGGTATGGGTAATACGAGTAATAAAATATCTGTTTTAAATGGATCTTACTTTTACTATAAGAATACAGATGACTATATAGCCAAAAATGATAGTATTATATATACAACGGATATTAGAGTAAATGATTCTACATTTGTATTTGATGGGTTTAATACACTGTTTGGACTTCAGCCTAATGATACTCAGCATGGATTTTTAGAATTTGAAAATTCTACTTTGGAGTTTAGGAATATAGCTGTTTCATCTACGAGTGCAGATTTAGTTTTAATTGATCAATTGTTTGTAAGTTCACAAAATAAGGATAACTTATTAAAGATTATAGATTCAAATGTTTCTATTATATTTGATGATAGTTTAGAGTTTGCTTTTGATGAAATTGATATTTCTAAGTCTAATGCAAAAATTGAATATATGGCAAATAATGTAAATGTAAATTCTTTAACTATTGATGATAGTGATGTTAATTTTATAATTAATGTTGGGAAAACTTTTACAGGGAATATTTTAACTATTAGTGGAGATTCTTCTGTAGCTATAGAAGATGATGTTTCTAATGATGGTGTATACTTGAACTTTAAGAATGTTAATCTTTATGATGTGAATAATTTTTTAGATTTATCTGATGTTAGTGTATCTGATATTTTGGATATAAAAGACTCTTATTTGACATCTTTGATTTATAATAATCATGCGGATAATACTTTGAATGAAATGAGAATAAGTAACTCTGTTTTGTCTTTGAATGCGGTTAATTCTGCAGAGGATATTAGTTTATATAAATTAAATATTTTAAATAAATCTGAGGTTTCTTTGAATTCATATGTGAGATTATTGGAAAATGGTAGTGCTACTGTTGATGATAGTAAAGTTTATATAAATGGTAGTTCTGGCAATAATGATAAGGGTTTTTATGCTTTGGAAGGCTCTTTAATTGAAATAAAAAATAATTCTAAAGTTACTGTTAATACCAAATTTAATAGTATGGGAACTGTTAGGGTGGATCATTCTGATTTTAAAGTTCTAGGAGAAGAATTTGTTGTTAATAATTTAGATGTTAAAAATGCAGGAATTGTTTATATAGACTTGGGTAACATGAAAAATATTGAAATATATAAATTAGAACTCTCTAGTTCTGGTAGTATTGATTTTTCTGATGATGTAGATCTAGGAAGTAATTCTGAGGTTACTAATAATGGTGGTTCTTTTTATGTTAGGGATAATAGTATTTCTGTTAATAAATATACTGGTAATTCTAAAAATTTTAGAGCATTAAAGGCAAATAGTTATATTGGATTGATATTTGAGTATGATGAAGTTAATAATAATTTTGGTAAGTTGAATGTAACAGGGGATATGCATGTTGAAAATGAAATTATTGTTTTAAATAATAGTTTGCCAAGTGACTTTGTTTATCTTGATGCAGATTATGTTCTTGCTGAATCTGAAAATGGGGTTGTTTATAAATCTGATAATACTGAATTTGTAAATTTTGATAGTTTGTATTATACTGCAAAAATTAGTGATAATTCTACTGAAAATAACTTAATGATATCCTATGAATGTAGTATTCTTAATACAAGTGCAGAATGTAAAGATAAAGATGGTGGTGAAGGAAACTATGAAGTTGATAAATTAAATGATGCTAATACTTGTAATAATGGTGATAATTATTTATCATTTATGGAATATGTGGATAATGAATATAAAAATGGTAATTTAGATGAAAAACTAACAAATGATTTAGCCTATGCTGTTGCTAAAAATGATCCTAATGTTATGAATAATATGCTTGCTGTTCAAAATACAAGTAAAATTAAAGGTATGCAGGGGATTGTTAAATCTTTTAATGATATTATTTTTAATAGAAATGCAAGATATTTGAACTATAATCAAGAATATGAAGATAGTTATTATTATGGATATGAAACTGAAAATAATATGTCTTTTTGGTATGGGTTTAATTATGTTAACAAAAGTAATAGATATGAATGTGGAACTAATGAACAAAAAACTACAGCATATACTAATATGATTGGTTTTGATTATGTAGTTGAACTTGAAAATCAAGGAATGATGATTTATGGTGCATCTTTGGGATATTCTTTTGGAAATTCTAGTGGCGGTGAATTTAATGATATATCTACTGGTGTTACACAAGATGAAATGAATATGGATATGTCTGTGGTTAATTTTGCTTTGTATACTGGTTATGTATTTGGTAATAATTCTTTATTTTTTGATGTAAATGGTATGTTTTTTAATGATAAATTAATTAGAACTATTAATGTTCCTAATATATATAATATAGCAGAAAGTAAAAGTAATGATTTTGTTCTTTCTGTAAATTTGCAAGATACTTATAAAATTGAATTAGAAGATAGTATGTTTAATTTTGAGCCTTATACAAGGTTGATGTATAATTTTTATGCATTGGATGGATATACCGAAGAAGGGACAAATTCTGCTTTTGTTGTAAAAGGTGAAAATTATAACGAATTATTATTTTCTATGGGTTCTTATATGAATTTTAATCTTGAAGAATATGATTATGAAAATGTAAAGCCTTATTTAAATTTTAACTTAAATTATAATTTATTGAATGATAAAGTTGTTACAAATGCAGACTTTTTTTATAATAACAATATTAATAGTAGTGGTTTTAATGTAAAAGATGCTGAAATGAGAAAATTTAACATGGAAACAGGTATTGGAATGATATATGTTATTTCTGAAACTAGCCACTTCAATTTTGAATATAGTTTTAGTTATGATTTTGATAAATCTTTTAATAATCAGGTATTTATTAAGTATAGTTATAAATTTTAAATCTATTAATAGTTAATTAATTGACAATATTGTATAGTAAAAATATATAGTTAGAATAATTTTATAATGGGATTTATGTAATGATAGTTGATTATATTAAAAATATTGATTTTTATAAAGAGTTTGATAAGTTATATCAAAAATTAAAAATAATAGAAGACATAAAAGATAAAAAATTAGTTTTTGATGGTAATAAAATAGATATTAACGAAAATGATTATTATAAATTAGAAACATTTATTACTAAATCTTTATTAGATGGTGTTTTTGAATCCCATAAAAAATATGCGGATATTCACTATATATTTGAAGGTGAAGAAGTTATTGGTTATGATAATGTAGACAACCTGAAAGTTAAATTAGAGTATGATTTAGAAAAGGATATTACTTTTTATTATGGCTATTTGAGAAATTCAATTACCTTAAAAAAAGGTATGTTTATGTTTTTGCCTGTTGGTGATGCACATATGCCAAATGTTTTTTTGTCTAAAGCTAGTTTGGTAAAAAAAATGATTACAAAGTTTGTTTTGTAATCATTTTTTTATTTGAATTTGTTATAAAGTTTCTTTAAGTCTATTAGCTACAAAATCCCAATCAATTAAGTTTTCGAACCAAGTAGTAAGGTATTTTAAACGATTATTTCTGTAATCTATATAATAACTGTGCTCCCAAACATCGCAACCTATAATTGATTGACTTCCTTCGCTTAAAGGGTTTTCTCCATTTTTATAAGTTTTAATAGTTAATTTAGAATTTTCTACAAGTAAAAATACCCATCCTGAGCCAAATTGAGAAACACCTTTTTTGATAATTTCTTCTTTAAAATTAGCAAATGTTCCAAAATGTTTAGAAATGTGTTCTGTTACAAGAGTGGGAATAGTTTTTTCTTTTTCCGCTTTTAAGCTAGTAAAAAACATATCATGGTTGTGTATCTGTGCTGCATTATTATAAATACTAGAAAACTCTTGTTTGTTATATGTTTTTTTGATTATATCCTCTAAAGAATCTGATTTGAATGGGGAGCTTTCTAACAAATTATTTAAGTTTGTTACATATGCTTGATGGTGTTTTAAATAATGATATTCTAATGTTTCTTTTGACATGTATGGTTCTAAATCGTGTAACTGATAGGGTAAAGTAATTAAATTAAACATTCTTTTTGATATCCTTTTAAATTATTGTTTATATAATGTATATTATATATTAAGCATTGCTATATTTGCAAGAGAATATTATTTCTATAAAAGGTTGATTATAAAAATGGAATATATAAAAAATTTTAATAACTATTATGAAGAAACAGAAATTGGAATTATATTGGAAATTTTAAATCCTATTAGAAAAAAAGAAATTTCTAAAATATTGCTCTTTATTAAAGATTTAGATGAAATAAAGTTTAAAGTTGTAAATATTGAGATGTTAAATATTAGATTAAAATGGTTTTATGATGCAATGGAAAATAATTTTAATGGGATTAATTCTGGATATTATTTGGTAGATGGAATTGCTGATATATTAAAAAAATTTGAAATAGAAAAAACTTTTATACTTGATGTAATTCAATCTTATATGATGTTTCAAAATGAATATTTATTTAATAATAGGGATGACTTTTTTGAATATGCAAAAAATAAATACTATAATTTATTGTATATTTTTTTTAAAATGGAAGCATTTAATAAAAAAAATTTTGAGATAAATTTAGAGAACTTAATATTTCTTGCTAACAAAATGGCAGTAGTAAATTTAATAAAAACATTTGTATATAATTTTAATATAAAAGGATTAAATAATTTTATTTATAAAAATGATTTAATGTTTTTGGAAAAATCGGATGAAAAGAATATTGCTAAAAAAAATTTATTAGAAATAATAAAAAAATTGAATGTATATAAATTGAATTTAAAATTAAGCAATTTAACATCTAACAAAGGGTTTATTAAATTTTTATTAAGTATAAATTGTTATTGTGATTTTATTATTAATAGTGTTTGTAAAAATAATAATTACTTATTTGAAGGTAAAAATAAGTTAAAATGGTATCAAATTTTACAATTACTATTGATGGTTTTTTATTATAAAATTTATAGTTGATTGGTTTTTATGTTTTTAAAAAAAATATGCAAACGTATATATTTATTTTGTTTTTACTTTTTGCTTTATTATTATTTTTTTATAACAAATCTTTTATCTGCTGAATGTTATATCCCTGTAAATAATGAAATTATTTTAAATACTGGGTGTGATGTTCCTTCTGATGCAGTTGCTGGAACATATAATGTAAATAAAATGTACTTACAAAATGCCTCTTTTTTTTCTGTTAATTCTGGTATTGTATATGATTTTGGAGGTGCTATTGGTTCTGGTAATGATGTGAGTAATGCTGTTTTGGGGGTTGTGTGGAATAATGCCATGACTAATGCTATTAGGAATTTGAATTTTATTAATTTGGATCATGTGGTGATTGATATTATATCTAACACTGCGAATGATAATTCTTTTAGTTCTTTTTCTGCTTTAAATATGTATAGTTCTGTAAAATCTAAGGGTGTTCTAAATTTAAATATGCAATCTTCTTTGAGTAGTCCCATGATATTTTATATTGATAGCTCAGTAATTGCTGGACCTAATGGGGTAGATAAGTATGGTGATTTGAATTTAAATTTAGACAATACATCTTTCACTACAAATACAGGAACTTCATATACATTAGGTATTAAAAATAATAGTAAAATTTTTTTGGATGATTTAAATATAAATATGGGCTCTACTAATGGTTCTCCAGATCTTGTATATTTAACTATTACGGATACTGAATTAAATATAGAAAGTATAAATATTTATGCAGCAACAACTATGACTAATTCTATTATGGTGATAAATTTTTTTTCTGGGACAAAAGGGGTAGTAAATAATATAATAGTTTCAGCTAGTTCTAAGCAACCAATTAATACACAAATTAATTTTGAGAATGTTAGTAATCTTAGTATTGGAGAAATTAATCTATGGGGAACCGCTGGAAATGGTGTTGTATCTATTAGTAAAAATACATCTTTACATGTAGGTATCTTTGATTTTACTGATACTAGCGATATAAATGATTATGTTAGTGTTGATTCAACAAGTGTTTTATATGTTGATGATGGAATTTATTTACCTATTGCTGGGGGTATAAATAGATTATTTGATGTTTCTGGAATTATTTATTTGAGTGATGTGCTGCAAAATGGGTATGGGTATGTTGGAATGAATTCTGGATCTAAAATGTATATAACTGGAAATGTTGGTGATTTAGATTATATAGAACTTGGTAATGGAGCGAATTTGTATGTGGCAAGGGATTCAAGTGATTTTAGTGTTATAACTACTGAAATTAAATATTCTGATACTAATAAGGTAGAATATATTAGTAATGACCCTGCTGAAGATTATATTATTAGTGTGAATACAACTGGTAATAATGATTTATTTAATTATTTGACTTTAAATAATGGGATATATTCTTTTTCTGCATATGCTAATGCTAAGTATAAAACAATAAAGCTTGTATCTTCAACATTAACATTTAATGATAGTAAGAACCTTTCTGGGACAGTAGAAATTTTGGCAAATAACTCTATTGTTAAGTTTGTTAATATAACAGGGGAGCTTATTATACCAACTATAACTGCTAGTGGAACGAGTGATATTATTATTGAAAATAGTGGTAAAAGTGATGAAAAAGGTATTTTTTTTAATACACACATGAATGGTGTAAATAAAGTTGATATTATGAATTCAAAAGTAACATTTAGTACAGACTCTGGATCTAACTTTTTTAAGGTTAGTGGGCAGATTAAAATTCAAGATAAATCTGTTGTGAATGTTAGTACAATTTATAATGATTCTATGATGTCTGGAAGTTCTATATTTATTAGTGATTCTGATTTGACTTTTCTTCCTTTAATTACTAAGTTGAGTATAACTATTGGAGCAATCTATGGTGACAATACTAAGTCTTCTAATAATGTTAACTTTGTAGATTTTGCTGACATTAACTTTAACTCTAATGTGAGCGATATAAATCTTGATTTGAAAAATATAAGAAAGACACAATTTAACGATAATATTAGTAGTAATAAAATAAAATTAGCAGGTGATGAAATTGGAAAGCAATATATAGTTGAATTTTTTAAAAATGTTGACAATTCAACTATAGAAGTTAATTCAGTGGGGCAAGGGTCTAATTATAGAATATACTTTAGAAGTGGAAGTACTAGTAATTCTAATATTATTATAAACAGTGCAATTAATGTAGAAAATTCAGTTATTATTGATATTGAAAAAAGCTCTTCAAATACTGTGTTTGATATGGATTTTGATATTATGAATAATTCTTCCTTTAAACAAGAATTGCAATTGAATAATAGTGTAAATATTAAAGGTTCTATTAATAATATGTATGTTAATATGGCTTTTAGTATTGAAAACAATACTATATATTTATATGATAGTGCGGTGCTTAATGATGTTGATTTTATGTATAAAACAGCTGACAAACAAAATTTGGATATAGTTTTAAAAAATACAAATAGTACATATAATTTTAATGATGTTGGTTTTTACGGTAATTATTCTTATTCTGTGTTAAACATAGTAAATGATTCGGCAAATAACAACAGCACTTCTGTTAAAAATGCTACAATGGGGGCAGATGTAGTAGTTAAAGATTTAGATGCTTTTAATATTTATAAGGTAAATTTAGTGTTTGAAGGGACGATGACAAATGTTAATACATTAAAAGTGGAATCATCTGTTTTTACCTATAATGTGAGTGATAATTTGTCTGTTTATAAATTAGCTATATGGGGTTCTTCGGCTAAATTTATAAATTCTAAGGGGGCGAAAATTGATGTGCATGAATTGGAAATTATTGATAATTTTTTTAATATGGATTCTAATGTAAGTGTAGATACTTTGATAGATATATATAGAAGTACGGTTGAATTTGGAAATAACAAAATAGTAATAAAAAGTGGCACAGAGATATTTAATCAAGATAATTCTACAATAAAATTTGTAAGTGATTATGCTTTTGCAAGTGGGGTTTCTTTGTCTTCTGTGGATTCTAAGATAATGGTGGAAAATTTTAAAATTACAGGATTAGATCAATTAAATACGAGTAATACAGTGAGGTTAAGTGGATCTTCTAAGGAAGATCAGTTGGGAATAATAATTAATACAAATTATGAAGGGACTAATTCTGGGTATATACAAACTAATGCTTATGATTTAGGAAGTAATTCGGTAATTCATCTCGTTAGTGGGAATGGGTATGATGTAGATAAAAAATATTTATTGATAGAAGATGGTAATGGAAGTGGTTCTGGAAATATTGATTCTGGTGCTTTAATTGTAATTGATGATTTAAGATATTATGCTACATATGAAGTTGATGCAAATGGGAATGTTTATGCTAAAATTGCTTGTGTGGATCCTGCAGATGTTAACTGTAAGGAACCTGTTCCCCCTGAGCCTCCGATTCCGCCTGAAAATATTCCTGAAAATAGTAAAGTTTGTGATAGCGAAGAAACAATTAAGGATATTAATTCAGTGATTTTAGATGGAATACAAAGTGGAAACTATGATGACATGTTTCAACATGATATGTCTTATGCTAATGCGGATATGGATAATATTAATTATAGTTATTCTCAAATGATGCCTGTTTCTAACTCTTTGAGAAAAAATAATATTGCTAATATTTCTAATCAAATGAAATATGTTATGAATAATAGGGATTTTCAAACAACACAAATGTACTTAAATAAATATGATGGATATTATTTAGAAAAAGATGAAAATAATTTTGAATGGTTTATCAATATAGGAGGATATTTAGGAGTAGCTAAAAATTGTATAGACAATAAAAGTAATATGAGTGGTGAAAATCTTGTTATTGGAGGAGAATATAAAGTATTAATAGGAGATATGGATTATTTTGTTTTTGGGGTAAGCTTTGGTTATGGTAGTTATGAATTTTTAGATCAGGGTTTAGTAGATATTACAACAGGGCTGGAAGTTAATCAATATGAGATTAATGGAAGTGTTTATTCTGGTGCTATTTATGGAGAATATGATTTTTTTAATAATTATTTAAGGGTTTTTTCTCAATATACTATGGCAGTAAATAATATGGATAGATTTGTAAATATTAATACTATAGCGGCTATTAATAACTCTAACAGTAAAGATTATAATTTACTTGTGAATTTGGAATATGGTTATAATAATGATTATATAGATGATAATGTAGGATTTTATATGGATGGGTATGGTGGTAATGGAATTTCTTTTAATCCCTATATTGGTGTTAATTATATAAAATATAAATTAAGTGATTATACTGAAACAGGGAATGGGTTTAGTTTATATGTTGAGGGAGATGAGTACACGGAAATATTGCCATATGCAGGATTGAGGCTTAAAAAAAATATATTTATTGGTAAAAGTGAAAAATCTTATTTAATGCCAATTTTAGATTTTTTTGTTGTATTTTCTAATAAAAGTAGTATATACTACACTACTTTTAATTTTAATCATATTTATGGGGATAGTGATATTACAAGTTTGGATGATAGTTTATATGGAAATAACTCTTTGAATGTCAATTTTTCTTTAAATTATGTGTATGATACAAATGTTTATTGGGAATTTAAGTTGGGGGCGAGTGTTTCAAAAAATCAAAATTTTGTAAAAGGGTTGGTAAGTTTTAGATATGTATTGTAAAATATATCATTATTTAAACAAATATATTTTTGTTGTTTATTATTTATTATTTGTTGTTTGTTTGTTTTTTGCAAAATATGATTTATATGCAGCTAATACTACTTGTGGGGATGGAACTACACATAATACAAGTAATTCTCAGGATTTGTGTGAAAAAATAGATACTACTCCAGTAATGTTAGATACTTTAGCGGATAATACTAAAGATAACTATGTTTTTTATAATGATCAAGATAATAGATATAGATTTGATTTAGTGGATCTTTCTGGTTATATTATAGGAAATGATTCATATGCTGGGGATTATATTAATAACTACTATTATGGTTTTGAAAATGGAATAAAAGAAATAGGAACTTTTGAAGTTCATTTTTATATATCTAATGGTTTATATGGAAATGGTAATGATAATTCAACTGCTAATGTATATTTTAATTTACAAAATACAACCTTAGAGGCGATTAATAGTGATACATCTTCAATAATTTTTGATTTAAGAGATACTACTACATATAATTCATTAGGAAATGAATGTGGTTATGGGGCTAATTATTATTGTTTTACATATAACTATTTTGCAACAATTGATAATGTGATATTTAGTAATTATTTTAAAACTTTTGAAATTATGTTGTTTCCAAAGGTTGATTCATCTGGTTATACATCTAATATAGATGTTATGAAGGAAAATTATGGTGAAGCTTTTATTGGTATATCTAACTCTACTATTTTGGCAAATCAAATAAATTTAGAAGGTTCTTCTATACATATTAATAACTCTACCATTAAAACGAGTGCATATAGTAGTGATGGGGTTGATGGTGGTATTATGAAAATAGTAACTGGGGCTTCTTTTTGTGAGGAACATAGTATATACCTTGAAAATAGTGCATGTGATGGAATGAAGGTTGATGTAAATTCTTTAATTGTGGCGGGTAATTTTTATATTAGTAATTCATTTGTTAGTTTTGATGCAAAAAGTAATGTTTTAGATGTTAGTGACCCTTTATATTATTCTTTGATTGTTAATAATTTAATTTTTGATTTTGCAGATGGAATTGGCTATGATAATCAAGCAAATGTGAGTAATAAATTAATTTTAGGGCAGAATGTAAATATAAAAATTTATGAAGGTTTAACAATAGATCCTGATAAATGTGTGGATGTTGGGGTTGATTGTAAAGAGCAAAGTAAATTGATTGCTGAAGGTAATAATAATATAGATGTTGGAGTTGTTGTAAATAAGGGAACTATTAGTTTGAATGGGGGGGCTTCTTTAAATATTTATGGATATAAGAATCCGAATGATCCAAGTGATAAGGGGGAGCATAGGAATGAATTTGAAAAGATAGAGTTAAATAATTCTGAAATAAATTATTTTGATGCAGATAATGCTTTGCAAGGAACTGGCAATGGGTATGTTTTTGAATTTTATGGAACGGGTGAAATTACTTATAGTGGAAATAGTTATTTGAATATTACCTCTTATGAGGGTGAGCAATGGTGCGATCCGTTAGATCCCTCTATTTGTAAGGATGTAGGGGGAGCTGCTTTAAAAGATTTACCTGCTGTTAGTTCTGTTAAATTAACTAATGTTACAAAAGATGCAAGTTGTAATCAGTCTGTAAATTGTAAATTTGTTGTAAATGTTGTAGATAGAAAAATTAATGGTGGTGGTCCAACAGATGGACTTGTTTTAGACGGGGCGGATATTGATTTATTGAATGTTATTCATTCTATTGTAAAGGTGCAAGGATCATCTGGTAAAAATTATAATATTACTAATATGATTGTTGATAATAGTATATTATATTTTGAAGGGATGTTTTCTACAAATAATACTGTGGGGAATTTAGAAATTAGTAATTCTAGTCTGATTGTAAAAAATGATGCTAATGTGAGTGTAGGGGTATTAAAATTAACAGGTGTATTAAATTCTATAGAACCTAATACTTGTTATGCGTATGGTGCTTGTTTATTTAAGAATGGGCTTTCTGTTAGTAATGAAATTTATGTTAGGGATAGCTCTTTATTGATTGATAAAACTTATGAAAGTACTGATTCTGTTGATGTTTTTATTAATGGTAGTTTAAATGAAGAAAATGAATTGGATGGAAGAACTATTTTAGATGTGCAATCTCAAGATGATTTTATTGTAGGTGATTTAATGGTGGAGTATGGAATTGTAAAAATTGGTTTTGCTCAAAATAATAGCACTTTATATGGTGAAAATGGATTAATTAAAAACTCTGAGGTTATGGTTTATGATTCTAATTATATGAATAACGGATTTGATTTTGTAAATATGGTTTTAGATAATTCTTTTGTAAGTGTTTATAACTTTTTAGGAAGTAGTGGGCATGCAGAAAATATTTTGTTGACAAATGGGTCTACCTTGGAAGTAAGGGCTGATACGGATGCGAGTTTTATTAGTATAGAAAATAATAATAGTATATTTGATGTTAAACTTAGTGATGTTTATGTGAAAGATTATAAAACAACATCACAGGTTAGGGCAGAAATAGTCTATGGAACTGTAATAGGTGTGGATTTTGTGAAAGATCAGTATGGGGTAATTTATTCTGATGGGGATATTGATTTTACAAATGGTGGAGTTGTAAAAATAGATAATGTGTTAGATGTTTCTGGGACAGAAAACATAGGTAAAGAATTTATTGTTGCTCAATCGCAGAATGGTGAGGTTTTAGTTGATGAAACTACAACTTATATTTATGATGATCCTTTGTATCTGTTAAAAAAAGTTGAAGGTCCTAATACTAATTTAACTCTTGTTATATCTTGTTCTAATTTTAATACATCGCAAGAATGTATTGAT
>JBIIMR010000078.1:0-5403 GCA_044337895.1 Alphaproteobacteria bacterium | reverse complement strand
GCTGATTATTATTGTGTCTGAGTTAAAATATTCAACTCTTGCATTAAATGGGCGGCTTAAAATCATAAAGCCGTTTAATTTTTCTCCGTTGGTATCTATTTGGGTGAATTTTGATTTTAATGTTTTATTGTTGTTGTATAAAGAATCTATTTTTTTTATTGTTTCTATTTGCTCTTTTGTAAAATTAATGTTTTCTGCATGTATTTTTTGATTTAAAATAATTACAGTAAATATTAAAAAAATAATATTTTTTAGTATACTTTGTTTTATCATAACAACTCTCTCTTTCCTAAACTATTTGGTTTGCTTATTACACCATCGTCTTCTAATTGTTCGATGATTCTTGCTGCTCTATTGTATCCTATTTGTAATTTTCTTTGAATATATGAAATAGAAAATTTTCCATCTTGCTTCATTATGTTTATTACTTCGTTATAAAGGGCATCTTTATTTTCTTCTGATGAAATTCCTGCTGCTGGGTCTTGGGAATCTTCTATAAAAATGCTTTCTATATAATTTGGGCTACCTAAGGATTTTAAATGGGTTACAACATCTTCTACTTCTTTATCACTAACAAACGGTCCGTGGACTCTTTGTATTCTTCCTACACCTGGCATGTAAAGCATATCTCCTTTACCTAAAAGTTGTTCTGCTCCTTGGGTTCCTAAAATTGTTCTGCTATCTATTGGTGAGCTAACTTGAAAGCTTATTCTTGTTGGAAAATTTGCTTTAATTGTTCCTGTTATTACATCTACTGATGGTCTTTGTGTTGCCATTATTAAATGTATTCCTGATGCTCTTGCCATTTGTGCTAATCTTTGTACTGCTGATTCTACATCTTTTCCTGAGGTTAGCATTAAGTCTGCCATTTCATCTATTACTACTACTATGTATGGTAGAGAAGAAAATGAAGTATCATAATCTCCTTGTTCTTCTAATTTTTGTTTAATTTCTTCAATTTCTTTTTCATTTTGGATTTTTTCATTAAATCCTTTAATATTTCTTACTCCTAATAAAGACATTAAGCGGTATCTGTTTTCCATTTCCCTTACTGCCCATTTTAATGCTTGAAGTGCTTGTTTTGGATCGGTTACTACGGGGGTTAAAAGATGTGGAATATCTTGATAAATTGAAAGTTCTAACATTTTTGGATCTATCATTATAAATTTACACTCATCTGGGGATAGTCCGTATAAAAGTGATAATATCATTGCATTTACAGAAACTGATTTTCCTGATCCTGTGGTTCCTGCAATTAAAAGATGGGGCATTGTTGAAAGATCTGCTATTATTGGGCTACCGTTTATGCTATCACCTAAAATAAGTGGTAGATTAAGTGATTTATTTTTGAAGTGATGTGCTTCTAACAGATTTCTAATAAAAACTGTTTGTCTTTTTTGATTAGGGTATTCTAGCCCAATTACATCTCTGCCTGGAATTATTGCTATTCTAACTGAATTTGCCTTCATTCTTAAGGCAATATCTTTTTCTAATGCTATTAATTTAGCACTTTTTATTCCTGGGGGAATTGAGATTTCGTATAAGGTTACAACGGGACCTGTTTGATATCCTGTGATTTTTCCTTTAATACCAAATTCTAGCATTATTTGTTCTAGTTTAATTGCATTGGATTTAATTTCATTACTGTTAATGTTTTTTTGCTCAATTGGGTTTTTATTAAATAAGTTAATTGGAATGCTATATTTGTTATTTGTTATTATTTTTGTAGTGTGATTTTCAAAAAAACTTTTTGGAGGTGGTGTTTGTTGATAAGTTTCGTTTTGTTCTTTAAGTCTATGGGTGTAATTTGAATCTGTTTTAATTGGGGTTTGGTGATGTTGAATGTTTTCTGGTTTATCTGTTTTTTCTATAAAAATGTTGGTGTCTTCTTGTTCTATTATACTTTCTTCTTCTTGATTTTTTTTAAAAACTTTAGAATCATATTTTGAGATTGGTTGTGTGTTTGATCTTGCTAATAGATCTTTAAGAAAATTTTTTTTGAAGTTAATATTGTTTTCTGCATCTTGGGGAATATCATTATTTATTTGTGATTTTAAACTATTTTCTTGAAAATTAAAAGTATTAAAATCGTTCACTTTTGAAGGCTTTATAAATATTTTTTTGTTTGGGGCATGGGTTTTTTGAACTTTTTTGCTTAAAATATTTTTTGAAAATTTTAATAATGAATTGATGATAAGCTTTGTGTATAATATTATTAAATCTAAAGTACTAGTAAAAAGGTTAATTTTAAAATATAAAATAGATATCCATTCTTTGATTGAAATGGAAGTTGTAAATAAATATAAAACTACTAAAAATAATAAAAATACAATATCTAAAGAGGTGGTAATAAAGCTTAATTGATAATAAAGAAACAGACCGATTATGCTATTTGCTAAATGATTGCTTTGTAAAAAATACGAAAACATACTAACCAAAAATATAAGGATTACTATTTTTTGTTTAAAAAAATAAACGGGTTTATTTATCCAGAGTTTAATGCTCCAACTTAATAAGGGTGGTATTAATAAATAAAAAGAATAGTTAAGAAGATTATATAAGATTATTATAAAACTATTGTATAAGTAAAAAAGACTATTTACACTTGAAAAACCTGTAGAATAAATTGAATTATTTGAGGTGTTAAAGGTTATAATAGAAATTGCTAATAAAATAGATATTATAAAAAATGAGATGGAAAATATTTTTTTTAAAAATTTGTATATCATGTTTTTCTCTTGTTTTTATTGATTATAATAAATTGAAATTAGTTAATTAGTATTTAACTCCAATTAAATATAATCCATAGGGGGGAGCTGTTTTCCCTGCTTTTTTTCTATCTTTTGCTTCTAAAATGTTTTTGAAATCTTTGGGTGTAATTTTGTTTATACCTACTAAATAAAGTGTTCCTACAATGTTTCTTACTTGATGATGTAAAAATGAAGGAGCTGAAATTTTAAAATTAACTTCGTTTTTATTAATTTTTTTTAGAGTAATAGAGTTAATAGTTTTGATTGGGCTAATGCTTTGGCAACTTGTTGCTCTAAAAGATGAAAAATCATGGGTTCCTATTAAATATTGAAAACACGATTTAATTGATTCTAAATCTAGTTGCTTTCTAATGTGCCAATAAAGATTATTATTAAATGTTAAATGGGAATTTCTTATAAAAATTTTATAAATATATGTTCTTTCTTTTGCTGAAAATCTTGCATGGAAGTTGCTATTTTCGGGTAATTTTTTTGAAGATATTATAGCAATTTCTTTACTCTTTAAATGAAAATTAATTGCTTTTGTAAGGGAATCATCTGTGAATATTTTTGTTGTATCAAAATGTATTACTTGATGTGTTGCATGGACTCCTTTGTCGGTTCTTCCTGCACAAAAAATTTTTATATTTTCGCCTGTTAATTTTTGTAGTGCTTGTTCTATATTCGCTTGAATAGAGGGATTATTTTTTTGAATTTGGAAGCCAAAAAAATTAGTCCCATCGTATTCAACTATACATTTGTATTTAACCATATTTTATATTATGAATAAATTATTATTCTCTTCTATTGCCTAATAATCTTAAAAGCATTAGGAAAAGATTTATAAAATCTAAGTAAAGTGTAATAGCTCCTAAAATAGCTTTTTTTGAATGTGTTTCGCTATCATCTTGTTCTTGGTAGCTTAGTTTGATTTTTTGGGTATCATATGCAGTTAATCCTGTAAAAATTAATACTCCTGCTATTGATACTACTAATTCTAAAGTGCTACTTTTTAAAAATATGTTTACTATGGATGCAATTATTATTCCAAATAAACCCATAATTAAAAAACTGCCAAATCTTGTTAAATCTGATTTTGTTGTGTATCCGTATATGCTCATTGCTAAAAACATTGTTGCAGTTATAAAAAATGTTTTTGCTATGCTTAAGCCTGTATAAACTAAAAAAATTGAAGAAATTGAAAGACCCATACTACTTGCAAAAAGCCAAAAAATTAATTGTGCTTTAGTGCTAGATATTCTGTTTATTCCAAAACTTAAAAATAACATAAAAGCAAGTGGAGCAAGCATTACTAACCATTTTAATGGAGTATTAAAAAGTGTGTTCATTAATTCTGGACTTTGACTTGTAAGATATGCAATTAATCCTGTTAAAAATAAGCCACCAGACATATAATTGTAAACTCTTATTAAATAGGATCTTAAACCTAAATCATCGGTATCTATGCTAGTTGATTTATAGTTAAAATTATGTTTTTCCATTGTTTATTTCTCCTTAATGTAGAATTAAATTTTATTTTCCACTAATTTAATTATAGTATTGTTATTTTGTTTAGTCAACTTAAATGGGTTTTTACGATTTGATTTTAATTTTTTTTTATTAAATGTTGGTAAATTTTAAAAAGTAAAAATATTACTATTGCTGCAAATAAAAAATTAAACAAATGGAAGCTAAAAAAAATAAACAAACTAATTATTAAAGAAAAGATGAAAAAGATTAAAAATAATGGAAACATTAAAGAGCTAAACATTAATGTAAAAAAAACTATAAAAACAAATAAAATAGCAGAAGTCATTTTGTGTTATTATCCTTTTATTTTTTATTATTGGGTTTTTAATGTGATTTGGGTTAAGAATGAGTTTAATGCAAAAAATAAATTATTATAGGTATCCTCAAAAGCATCTTCATTTAAGTAATATGGATCTATTATATTTGTTGATTTTGTTTGATTTTTATTGAAGTCTGTTATTAAATGAATTTTTGCAGTAGTATTTTTTGGTTTTATTTTATTTAGAGTAGATAAATTATTGCTATCCATACAAAGAATATAATCGTATTTTAAAAAATCTTCTTGTGTAATTTGTTTAGCAATGTGGTTTGAAAGGTTTAAATTGTGATTTTTGCCAACTTGGATGGATCGTGTATCTGCTTTTAATCCTGTATTATAATTTGAAGTTGCGGATGAATCTGTATGAAAATATTGGAGTATTTGTTTTTGTTTTAAAATATCATTAAAAATATATAATGCAAGGGGTGATCTGCAAATGTTTCCTAAGCAAACAAACATTACTTTAATTTTTTGAGAAGGTAATTGTGATGCTGTCATTTAGATTTTTGTTCCACCTACAAGAATGCTATCTATTTTAACACTTGGTTGCCCTACACAAACTGGTAAGTTTTGACCATTTTTACCACATAAGCCTACACCTTTATCTAGCTCTGAATTATTTCCTACCATTGATATATTAAGGAGTGCTTTTTCTCCTTGCCCGATAATTGTTGCTCCTTTAAGTGGATTTGTAAGTTTACCATTTTCTATTTCATAACAGCCCATACATGAAAAAACGAATTGTCCTGATGTGATATCTACTTGACCACCGTAAAAGCTTTTGGCAAAAATACCTTTTTTTAC
>JBIIMR010000077.1:0-5428 GCA_044337895.1 Alphaproteobacteria bacterium | reverse complement strand
ATATACTCAGTAGTAGGATTACAATACGGCGATGAAGGTAAGGGTAAAGTTGTAGATCTGTTATCTAAAAGAGTCCATTATTCAGTTAGATACCAAGGTGGCAACAATGCAGGGCACACAGTAGTAGTCAATGATGAAAAGTTTATTTTACATTTGCTACCCTCAGGAGTGTTAAATACTAAAATTAAATGTATAATTAGCTCAGGGGTTGTTGTAGATTTAAAAATATTATTAGAGGAATTCAAATCATTGCAAGAAAAAAAGATCACCACAGATCACATTTTTTTAAGCGATCGCTGCCACCTTATTTTACCTTACCATATAGAACTAGATAAAGCAGAAGAAGAATTTAAAACAAATAAAATAGGAACAACTAAAAGAGGAATCGGACCAACATACACAGATAAATACCAAAGAACAGGAATAAGATTATGCGATTTAGAAAACGAATCTATTTTTGCTCAAAAATTAAAAGATAATTTGGATTTTAAAAATTTATTATTTACTAAAATTTATAATAAAAAAGCAATGGATTTTAATGAAATTTATGATACCTATCTTAACTACTATAATCAAATCAAACACAAGGTAATAGATACAGTTTCCCTATTTAATGATATTATCTCAAAAAATCAAGAACACATATTGTGCGAAGGAGCACAAGCAGCAATGCTAGATATTGATTTTGGAACATATCCCTATGTAACTTCTTCTAGCCCAACCGCAGGGGGTATTTCAATAGGAACTTCAATTGCACCAAAACATATTAATAAGGTTATAGGAATTACAAAAGCATACACAACAAGAGTAGGTGAAGGACCATTCATTACAGAATTGCTAAATCAAGACGGAGAGCATTTAGTAAAAGTAGGAAACGAATACGGATCTACCACCAAAAGGCAAAGAAGATGCGGATGGTTAGATTTAAACATTTTAAAAGCAGCAATTAATTTAAACGGAGTAACAGATTTAGTAGTTACAAAATTAGATGTTTTAAGCGGATTAAAAGAAATCAAAATTTGCATAGGATACAAGCAAAAAGGAAGTGATAATACAAAAAATCTTATTACACACATCCCAGCAAATACATTAACCCATTACGATTTAGAACCTGTATATGAGGTATTTGAAGGGTTTAATCAAGATATTTCTAAAGTAACAACATTTAAGGAACTACCAACTGCTTGCCAAAAATTCTTACTAAGAATACAAGATTTAACATGTGTTAAAATCTCCCTTGTATCAGTAGGAGCAGAAAGAAATCAAAACATAATTCTACACGAAATTTAATTAAATAAAAAACCTAAAAATAAATTACAGGTAATAAAATGGATATACAAGATACTTATCAAAACCCACTCAATACAAGATATGCATCAAAAGAAATGTCTTATATTTTTTCCAATAATAACAAATATATAACTTGGAGAAAACTCTGGCTAGAACTTGCAACCGCACAACAAAAAGTAGGGTTAAATATTTCAAATAATGCAATTGAGGAGCTTACTCAAAATTTAACAAATATCAATTATGAAACTGTAAAAGAATACGAAAAGCAAACAAAACACGAAGTTATGGCACATCTAAAAGCATATGCTTCACAATGTAAAAATGCTAGTAAAATCCTACATTTAGGGGAAACAAGTGCTTATATTATGGACAATAGTGATTTAATTATCTACAAACAAGCACTAGATTTAATAGAAAAACGATTAATTACTTTAATGAACTACTTATCTAAATTTTGTGATAAAAACAAAGCAATAGCAACCTTAAGTTTTACCCATTTTCAACCAGCACAACCAACAACAGTAGGTAAAAGAGGAACTCTTTGGTTGCAGAGTTTTTTATTTGATTTAGAGAACTTAAATTTTTTCCAAACCAATATCAAATTAAGAGGAGTAAAAGGAACAACAGGAACCGCCGCAAGTTTTAAAAAACTTTTAAATAATGATTATTCAAAACTTTTAGAACTAGATTCTTTAATTTCTAAAAGCTTTAATTTTTCTTCTAGCTTAGCACTAACTTCCCAAATTTATGACCGTAAAATAGATGTTTTCATTGGAGATATTCTAAAATCCATTGCTATTTCTACCCATAAAACTACAAACGATTTAAGATTATTACAACATTTAAAAGAAATAGAAGAAAATTTTTCAAGCAACCAAATAGGCTCATCAGCAATGCCTTATAAAACAAATCCTATTCTTTCAGAAAGGATATCATCCCTTTCAAAATTTATAATTTCCCTAAATTCATCAACAGATATGGTAGCAATCACACAATGGCTAGAAAGAACATTAGATGATTCTGCCAATAAAAGATTATCCCTTCCCCAAATGTTTTTAGCAACCGATTCTATTTTAAATTTATTATCAGAATTGTTTGAAGGTATAAAGGTTAATCACTCTGTAATTAATAAAAATTTACAAGATAATTTACCGTTTTTAATTACAGAAAATATTTTAATGGATTTAGTAAAACAAGGTGCAAATCGCCAAACATTACACGAAGAAATAAAAAAATTATCCCTGCAAGCTTTAGAAAACATTAAAGAAGGTAAAAAAAATAATTTAATGGATTTAATTCTAAAAAATCCTATTTTTAATTTACAAGAACAAGATATTAAGGCCTATCAAAACGAAGGCGAATTAATAGGATATTCAATAGAGCAAACCGAATATTTTTTAAAAGATATTGATTTATTATTAAAGAAAAATCATTCTAAAATCATACCAATTCACAAATCAAATATTTAATAGGAGAAACTCTTAAATGAAAATTAAATTACCTATAATTTTAATAATATTTTTATGTCTTAATCTTTTTTCCATAAGATCTCTTTTTGCAACTAAAATAATTTCATTCGGGGGTTATTATGCACCACAAAATACAATTGCATCAATAACCTTAGCCACTAACAACCAACAAACAGATTATATTTATTTATCTGTTTCCCTCACAAAAGATGATGTTCCAATTATTGTTTCCTCGCAACATCTACAAGATTTTACCAATGTAGAACAAGTTTTTCCAGATAAAAAAAGAGAAGATGGCAATTACTATAGTATAGATTTCACAATGCAAGATATTTTGCAACTAACAATTATACATAACAAATCATCTACAGAAGAAACAAATCAATTAAGCTTATATAATAATATTTTTAAAATCCTAACACTACAAGATTCAATAACTTTAATTAAAAGCTTAAATGTTAGTTTGTCTAAAAATATAGGAACATACATATTTATTAATAGCCCATATTTTAATCAAAAAAATGGTAAAGATATTAGTAAAATTGTTTTAAATATTTTATCTAAAAACTCTTTCAGCACAGATTTAGATAATTTTTATTTAAGTTTAGAGGATTATCAAGAAATTATCCGTATTAAAGATATTCTTTTATTTAAGGGTGATATCATTTTATCCATTCCAGAATATAAAAACAAAAATTATTTAAAAGATATTAATCCAAACAATGATTATGAAAGTCTATTAATTTCATTTAATAAAGAAAATCCATCAAAATATATCAAAGGGATAGAACTTAACAGTGATTATTTATTTATAGAAAATAGTTTTAAATTATCCCCTACATATAAAGGTTTTTTAAAATATAATTTACCAATTTTTATACATATCAAAAATCAAATTGCTTTAACCCACGATTTTTCTACATTGTTAAAAAAATATAAGAACTTCAATATTATAACAAGCAACCCATCAAATATTATCTCATCACAAATAAATAAAAACTAAACATAATAAAAAATACTACATTCATAAAAGATAATTCTTTATATCTTAGGGTTACAATTTTAAGCACTCCATACATTACAAAAGCTAAAGCTATCCCATTTAATATTGAGTAGGTTATTGCCATAAAAATTAAAGCAGCAACAGCAGGAACAAACTCAGTCACATCTTCAAAGTCAATATTTTTAGCAGACTTTAACATAGAAAAACCAACAAACATTAACATAGGACTCGCAACAAATATAGGAATATACTTCAACAAAGGAAGCAACAATAAACAACACAAAAACATTAACCCAATAAAAATAGCAGTCAAGCCAGTTCTACCACCTGCTTTTACCCCACTATTACTTTCTAAAAATAATGCAGTCGGAGAAGTTCCAAATATTCCAGCTAATATTCCTGCAAATCCATTTGCAATTAAAGATTTTTTTAATTTTTTATTATCAATACTCCCTTTATTAGCAAAGTAAGAATAGCTAATAAAAGTCCCAAATGAATCAAAATAACTTGCAATAAAGATACTAACAATAATAACCATTATCCCAACATCAAAATAATTAAAATTATTATCAAATTGAAAAAAAATATTTTTAATATTCAAACTACTAATATCAGAAGTAGCATTACTATACCCATTAAAATAGGCAAAAGATATTAATATTCCCATCACTAAAATAGGAGCAAATACAATTTTTTTTATATCCATTACAATTAGCATAATAAAACAAACAAAAATCAACACACTTTGTGGGTTAGATAAATCTCCTAAAGTAACAAGTGTAGCAGGATGATCAACAATAATCTTAGCATTTTCAAGCCCAATCATAATTACAAACATGCCTATACCAGCAGTTACACCGTGTTTAATATTTTCAGGAATTAAATTTCCTTTTTTTCCTATAAAAAGCATAGAAAAAATTATTACAAGAATTCCAGATAATGAGGTAAGAAGTAAAGCCACTTTATAAGAATATCCCATTTGCATAACAATTCCGTATGCAAATAAAGCATTAAGCCCCATACCGGGTGCTATTGCCAAGGGAACATTTGCAAAAAAACCAATAAATATAGATGCAAATGCAGTAATTAAACAAGTAGATATAAATAAATAATTTATGTCCATCCCCGCAGAAGATACAATTAAGGGATTTACAAAAATTATATAACACATTGTTAAAAATGTTGTAAATGCAGCAATAAATTCTTTTTTTACTGAACTTTGATTCTGATTAATATTAAATATTTTATCTAAAAATTTTATCATTTTACCTCCGCTTATTTGCTATTATTTTTTATTAATAATAATTCCATAGTATTTAAAAAATTATCCCATCAATCTTATTTAAATACAATATTGATAAATAAATATAATAGTTGTATTATCTTATAATATATATATAACAATATTTAACAATATTTAATAATATTTTTATGGGTGCATTTAAAACATGAATTTTATATTTAATCAAAATTTAGGGAATTATATTTTTGTCAACAGAAGTAGCTTGTTTCCAATAGTATATAGTATATTGCTTTTATTTTTCACAAAGCAACAAGAGTTTAATCCAAAATTAATTACTATTTCAATTTTTTTGATTATCTTAGGATTATTTATTCGTTTATCTGTAATGTCTTCTGCAAATATTGTAAGGGCAGGAGGAAAAAT
>JBIIMR010000076.1:0-5564 GCA_044337895.1 Alphaproteobacteria bacterium | reverse complement strand
CATCTGTTTTTTTAGAAACTTTTTTATTTTATTCAGGATTTTATTACCCCCTTTATTTATCAGGTCAAGGCAAAATGGTAAACAGTGGAGAAATCATTAATTTAATCATAAGAGACGAATCAATCCACGGTGTTTATGTAGGATTACTAGCACAAAAAATTTTTAAGTCATTATCAATAAAAGAGCAACAAGAAGTTCATCAAGAAACCCATGATTTATTAATTTTTTTATACAATAACGAACTAAAATATACAAAATTTTTATACGATGAAATCAATTTAACAGAATCAGTTAATAGATTTATAGAATACAATGCAGATAAAGCTTTAATGAATTTAGGATTAGAGCCACATTTTAATATTCAAGAAGAAGATATAAATTCAATTGTTTTAAACGGTTTAAATACAGAAACAAAAAACCATGATTTCTTTTCAACCAAAGGCAACGGATACATAAAAACTTTAAATGTAGATCCCTTAAGCGATGATGATTTTGAATTTTAATAGCTTATCTTGGCAAATAAATAGTTTTTATTTTAAACTTACACAAATATAAATTAATTTTTAATTTATAATATTTATATCTATAGGGCAAAAATTTAATAATGTATAACAAAATTTATTTAAAAGAAGGCAAAGATAAACATATCCATATAGGACATCCATGGATTTTTTCTGGTGCTATATTAAAAACAACCCCTAAAACTAAAAACGGAGATATAGTTTCAATTGTTAATTTTGCTAAAGAAGAGGTTGGAATTGGATTTTTTAATCAAAAAAATTCTATTTCCTTAAGGGTAATTTCATTAAATAAAAATGATATAATAAACAAAGAATTTTTTTTAACTAAAATCAAATCTTTAAAAGACTTAAAACAATCACTTCTTCCAGAAAATACCAATTCTTTTAGGCTAGTGAATGCAGATAGCGATTTTTTACCAGGGCTAATAATAGATGTATACAACAATATTGCAGTGTATCAAATTAATATTTTAGGTATGTCAAATTTTGATTCTATTATTAATGCAGTTTTAATTGAATTAGGATTTGATGCTATAGTTTCTAAAAATGATAGTTCTAGCAGAAAACAAGAAGGACTTCAAATAGAAGAATCAATTATCAAATACAATCCCAAAAATTTAGATTTAACTAATATTATTTTTAAGGAAAATGGAATCAATCTCATCTCAGATCCAATTTATGGTCAAAAAACAGGATTTTTTTTAGATCAAATCCAAACAAGAAAATCAATTCAAAGCTTATCAAAAAACAAAACAGTATTAAATCTTTTTTGCTATAGCGGAGCTTCTTCCATTTATGCACTCTCAGGCGGAGCAAAATCAGTAGTAAGCTTAGATTCTTCAGATAAAGCTTTAGAGTTACTTAATAAAAATTTACAAATCAACAATATAGATATCAACAAACACCAAAGCATTCAACAAGATGCTTTTGATTATTTAAACAATTTAACAGATACATTTGATATAATTGTTTTAGACCCACCTGCTTTTTGTAAACATAAAGATTCTATTAATCGTGCCAAAACAGCATATTCTAAAATCAATAGCAAGTGCCTTTCAAAATTAAAGAAAAATGGAATCTTAATCACAAGTTCATGTTCTTCTTTAATAAAATTAGAGGACTTTATGCAAATCATTAAAATTGCAAGCTATAGCGAATCAAGAATTTTACAAATTTTATCAATCCACTTACACAATCAAGATCATACTAATTTAGTAGGCTTTAAGGAAGGTGAGTATTTAAAAACAGTTATCTTAAGGGTGCTAAATTAAATATAAAAGTTGTTTTTTTCTATAAATTTTAGTATTATATACTGTTAAATTTTATTTCAAAAGAAATAATCTATTCTATTTTTCATTATCTATTTATATTCAAAAGGTATTAAAAACTTACTATGTCTAATTTTGTTGTTACTATTAAAAATTTAAAAAAGAATTATTTAGGGGGTAAAGAGGTTATCAAAAATCTAACTTTATCTTTTTTCCAAGATGCTAAGATTGGTATTTTAGGACATAACGGAGCAGGAAAATCAACCCTGTTAAAAATCATTGCAGGTCTTGATAAAGAATTTTCAGGAGAAGTATGGATAAGAGATGGAATAAAAGTCGGCTACCTTCCCCAAGAACCAAAATTAGATGAAAATCTAACAGTTAAAGATAATATAATGGTTGGATTAAAAGAAAAATATGATTTATTAGAAAAATTCAATACCTTAAGCTTAAGATTCGCAGAAGAATTAACCGATGATGAAATGAATGCTTTAATAGAGGAGCAATCACAAATTCAAGAAAAAATAGAGAGCTTGAATGCTTGGAATCTAGACAGAGAAATTGATATAGCAATGGATGCACTAAGATGCCCCCACAAAGATAAATCAGTGGCAAATTTATCAGGAGGCGAAAAAAGAAGAATCGCTCTAGCAAGATTATTATTAGAAGCACCAGATATCATATTATTAGATGAACCAACAAACCACTTAGATGCAGAATCAGTAAGTTGGCTAGAAAAGTATCTCCAAAACTATAAAGGTATGGTTATGATAGTAACCCATGATCGTTATTTTTTAGATAATGTTACAGGCTGGATTTTAGAATTAGAAAGAGGAGAAGGGTATCCATATGAGGGCAATTATAGTGCTTGGTTGAAACAAAAACAAAAAAGATTAGAACAAGAAGAAAAAGAAGAATCATCTCGCCAAAAAACTTTAAAACAAGAACTAACATGGATATCATCTTCCCAAAAAGCAAGGCAAACAAAAAGCAAAGCAAGAATCAAAGCATACGAAGATTTACTTTCAGTAGAAAATGAAAAATTAGCAGTCACAAATCAAATCACAATTCCAATTCCTAAAAAATTAGGAGACTTAGTAATTACTGCAGAAAATATTTCTAAATCTTTTGAAGATAAACTGCTATTTAAAGATTTATCATTCATAATCCCCAAAGGTGCAATAGTGGGTATTATTGGAGAAAACGGAGCAGGAAAATCAACTCTTTTTAAAATTATCACAAATACCCAGTCCCCAGATACTGGTAGTATTAAAATAGGTAATTCAGTAACTATTGGTTATGTAGATCAAAGTAGGGATGCCCTAAATGATGAAAATAATGTTTGGCAAGAAATCAGTGAGGGATTAGACGAAGTTAATCTAGGTTCAAGAACAATTCAAAGTAGATCATATGTTGCCCAGTTTAATTTTAAAGGAACAGATCAACAAAAAAGAATCGGCTCCCTCTCAGGAGGAGAAAGAAACAGAGTTCATTTAGCTAAAATGTTAAAAAAAGGTTCAAATGTTTTATTATTAGACGAACCAACCAACGATTTAGATGTAGACACTTTAAGAGCTTTAGAAACAGCAATAGAAACTTTTGCAGGTTGTGTTTTAGTAATATCCCATGATAGATGGTTTTTAAATCGTATAGCAACCCATATTATGGCTTTTGAAGGTAATGGATTCGTTTATTTTAACGAAGGAAATTTCGAAGATTACGAGGCAGATAAAATCAAAAGATTAGGAATTCAAAAAACAAGCAACACTAAATATAAACCATTAATGAGTTAATTTTTTTTACTATTTATTACTTTTATGCACATACATTTAACCGCCCATACAGATAAATTTATCCCACTAGATTCTTCAAAACAATTTGCACTTGTTTTAGGAAATTTTGATGGTATCCATAGAGGTCATAAGTTTTTAATAGAAACACTAATCAAAGAATCTACTATAAACAATAATATACCACTATTAGTTACTTTTAACCCCTCTACTAAAACTTTTTTTAATAATGAAAACAGAATTCTTTTAAACTTAGAATCTAAATTATTAAAACTCCAAAATTTAGGCATTAACCACCTTGCTTTATTAGATTTTAATGAAATTTATCAACTTTCAGCACAAGAATTTTTTAATAATATTTTGTTAAAAAATTTCAATCCCTCTTTAATTATAGTAGGAGAAGATTTTAAATTTGGTTCAAAATTAACAGGTGATACTAAACTCTTACAATCACTCTGTAATGCCAATAATATTGGATTTAAAACACTTCCTAAATTAGTAGAAAAAGATATTGTTATATCTTCTAGTAATATCAAAAATTTTTTATCAAATAATAATTTAGCACTTGCGAATTCTTTTTTAGGATACAACTATCAAATTACATCCAAGGTAATTTTAGGGAATCAATTAGGGAGAACCCTAGGATTTAATACTGCAAATTTAATTATTAAACCCTATGCAACACTCCTACATGGAGTTTATATTACAAAAGTATTTTTAAAAAAATTCAATAAGTATTATAATAGTATTAGTAATTTTGGAATCAAACCAACCATAAAAAATAATAACCAACAAGAGTTATTAGAGGTTCATATTTTTGATTTTAATCAAGATATCTATGGCGAAGAATTAACCGTGGAATTTTTATCAATGTTAAGGAAAGAAAAAAAATTTAATTCCCTTAAAGATTTAAAAATACAAATAGAAAAAGACACTCAAATTGCAAAGGATTATTTTAAAAAAATAATTGTTAACAATTAATACAAGGATAAATTAAGTTGCAAGATAGCAAAAAAGATTTTAAAACAACAGTAAGATTACCAAAAACTAATTTTGAGATGAAGGCAAATTTAGCCAATAAAGAACCAGAGATTTTAAATTTTTGGCAAGAACTTAATATTTATGATAAAATTCAAGAAAAAAATCAAGTTTCCCATAAAAATTTTACTCTCCACGATGGTCCTCCCTATGCAAATGGCAACATCCATATCGGACATGCTTTAAATAGAATCCTCAAAGATATTATTTTAAAATCCCTCAGTAACTTAGGATACCAAACCCCTTTTGTTTTAGGTTGGGATTGCCACGGACTTCCAATAGAGTGGAAAATAGAAGAAGGTTATAAAAAACAAGGATTTAAAAAAGATGAAATTTCTAAAGAAAAATTTAGAAAAGATTGCAGAGATTTTGCTAAAAAATTCGTTGAAATTCAACAAAATGAAATTAAAAGATTAGGGGTATTCTCATCTCCCTTACCATATCTTACAATGGATAATGAATCAGAAGCTTTAATTTATCAAGAAATTACAAAATTTGTTTTAAATGATACCCTCTATATCGGTAAAAAACCAGTCTTTTGGTCAACGGTAGAGCAAACAGCACTCGCAGAAGCAGAAGTAGAATATCATCAAAAAGTCTCCCAAAGTATTTATATAGGATTTGAGATTACAAATAATCAAGATATAATTTATAAAGATACCCATATATTAGTATGGACAACAACCCCATGGACACTACCTGCAAACCAAGCATTAGCTTTTTCACAAAGCTTAAATTATACACTATATGAGGTTGTTTCAACAGAATCTTCCCTAATAGCAAAAAATACTAAATTTATTATTGCTAAAGATTTAATAGAGGATGTAAAAAAGAACCTCAACATTCAAGAAATAAAACAATTAAAAGAAAATATTGACCTCTCTCAGTTTCAAGTAAAACACACACTTTTTAATGCAGGATATACTGTTTTAAGAAATCTCTACCCA
>JBIIMR010000075.1:0-5606 GCA_044337895.1 Alphaproteobacteria bacterium | reverse complement strand
AAGAACAACCCCCACAAGAACAACCCCCACAAGAACAACCCCCCGCAGCAACCCAAACAGAACAGCCTAAAACAGATACAGAACCCCCAAAACAACAATAATCAACAAATTAATACAAAAAATATCAATAACATTAGAATTTTATTAAAACTATTTTCTTTTTTCCAATAGTTAACTTAAATTGCTTTTCACCATTAAAAAGAATTTTAGATATTATATAAAATACATCCTCTATTTTTTCATCGTTAATTTTTATTCCACCACTTAAAATAAGTCTTTTAGCTTCAGTTTTCGAAGAAAGTAATTTTAAATCACAAATTAAATCAACCAGCAATTTCCCAGAGGTTAAATCAACCACAAAAGAAGTCATATTATCAGAAATTACATTTTCTTCAAAATTTTTCTTAGCAATATCAACACACATTTTTGCATGTTTTTCAGAGTGAGCAATTTTTACAGCTTCAAATGCTAATATTTTTTTAGCTTCATTAATTTCTTTACCCCTCAAACTAACAAGCTTATTAATTTCTTTTATTTGAATTTCTGTAAATAGTTTTAAAAATCTTTCCACATCCAAATCATTTACATTTCTAAAGAATTGATAATACTCAAAAGAAGACAATTTATCAGGGCTAAGCCAAACAGCACCATTTGCAGTTTTACCCATTTTTTTACCATCACTGGTAGTAATCAAAGGAGAAGTTAACCCAAAGGCTTGTTTATGTAAACTTTTTCTAATTAATTCCGTTCCATTTATAATATTACCCCATTGATCAGAGCCACCCATCTGCAATTCAACCTCTAAATTTTTAAAAAGATGCAAAAAGTCAAAAGCTTGCAATAAAATATAATTAAATTCTAAGAATGTTAAAGGTTGCTCCCTTTCAAGTCTTTGTTTTACACTATCAAAAGTAAGCATTTTATTCACAGTAAAAAGATAACCATAATCCCTTAAAAATTCTAAATAATTTAATTTTGTTAACCAATCAGCATTATTTACATATTCAACATTTTCCAAGAATTGAGATAAAGTATTCTTAATTCCTTCTGCATTCTTTAGAATAGATTCAACTGTTAAAATAGATCTAGATTCATCCCTTCCAGAAGGGTCACCAATTAAAGATGTTCCACTTCCCACTACTACAACAGGCTTATGCCCAAATCTTTTTAATGTTCTTAACATCATAATTTGAACCAAACTACCAACATGTAAGGAATCAGCAGTGCAATCAAAACCAATATAACCCTTTACAGATTTTCTTAAAAATAAATTATCCAATTCTTCTAAATTAGAACATTGATATAAAAAACCTCTTTCTATTAAAGTATGGAGTACTTCCGACTTTGCTTTCATTTTATTTATTCATCCATTATTTAAAACTATTAATAATTTTATTTTACATTTTTTATATATTTATTTATAGTATTTTTTAAATTTTCTAAATTATTACTAAAAAAATGATCATTTTTTTCAAGTATACTAACTACTAACTTTTTATTTTGGTATGCTAAAGATTTTTCAATATTTTCTTTTAAAATATCTATATTAGTTATTTCATCCATTTCACCGTGAATTACAAGCCCGTCAAAGTTTATTTTTTGCATTAAAGAAATATCAAATAAAGAAAAAGGAATACCAAGCAAAATAGTTTTATGAATATTTTCAAGGTATTTTTCTAACAATTTGATAGCAATAAATGCACCAAAAGAAAATCCTGCAATCCAAATTTCAGCTTTTTCTTTTCCACTTAAACTAGCAATATGCTTCATAAACTCAAATCCATAACAAGCATCAACATATTCACCAACCCCATCGCAATAACTTCCAGTAGATTTTCCACATCCCCTAAAGTTAATTTTTAGAGTATTAAAATTATTTTCCTTCAAAGCTTTATCTAATGTAAATACTACTTTATTATCCATATTACCACCATACAAAGGGTGTGGATGCAAAATAAGAGCATATTTATTAGAATCTGTTTCGTGTAAAACAGATTCTAATTTAATATTATTTTCAGATTTTATAAACATTTCAAATTTTAAACTATATCCCACTAAGTTACTTGACAATAAAAAATACATAATATAATATATTATTATATAAAAATATTATACCATTAATTTTAAAAAATATGTAGGTAATATAAAAAGAATGAAATTAGGCACAAAAACAAGATATGCAGTTCTTGCTATATTAGATTTAGCAGTTTCTTCACAAAACAATCAGTGCATTATTCTTTCATCAATAGCAACTCGTCAGCAGATATCAGTATCATATTTAGAACAATTATTTTCTAAATTAAAACAAAAACATATAGTTATCAGCACAAAAGGTCCTAAAGGTGGATACAAATTAGCAAAAAAAACATCAGAGATTACACTAAAAGATATAGTTTTAGCAGTAGATGAAAAAATAGAAACAACACAGTGCAAAGGCAAAAAAAATTGTTCAAGCAATCAAACAATCTGCATTACACATCATCTATGGGAAGATTTAAGTGAAAAAATAAACGAGTATTTAGAATCCATGTCTTTAGAAACTATTTTAAAGAATCAAAAACAATTTAATCATAATTCAACCAATAATAATTACACAGGAGTTATAATAAATGGATAACAAACAAAAACCTATTTATTTCGATTATCAATCAACCACCCCATTAGATAAAAGAGTTTTTGAGGCAATGACTCCATATTTTTTAGATAAAATAGGAAATCCCCACTCAAGGAATCATATCTGGGGATTTGAAGCAGAAGATGCAATAGAAGAAGCAAGATATCAAATAGCAAAAGTTATAAAAGCAGATTTAAAAGATATTATTTTCACATCAGGGGCAACAGAATCAAACAACCTAACTTTAAAAGGGGTTATGGATTTTTATTCCCAAAATAATAAAAACCATGTAATAGTTAGTAAAATAGAGCATAAATGTATTTTATCCACAGCACATTATTTAGAGGAAAAAGGATTTAAAGTTACATATTTACCAGTTAAAGAAAATGGTATTATAGACTTAGATGTTTTAAAGTCAGCAATTACAGATAAAACAGCTCTTGTTTCTATCATGGCAGTTAATAATGAAATCGGTGTTATTCAACCACTTGTAGAAATAGGTAAGATTTGCAGAGAAAAAGGAGTATTTTTCCATACAGATGCAGCACAAGCAATAGGTAAAATCCATATAGATGTAAATTTAATGAATATAGATTTACTTTCTATCTCAGGGCATAAAATGTATGGTCCAAAAGGAATAGGAGCATTATACATCAGAAGAAAACCAAGGGTTAAACTTCTTCCCCAAATCCACGGAGGCGGTCAAGAAAGAGGGCTAAGATCAGGAACCTTAGCAACCCCATTATGTGTAGGATTAGGAAAAGCATGTGAAATAATAGAAAAAGAAATAGATAAAGATATAGAGCATGCCAAAGAATTACAAAAAATGTTTTTAGACGGACTCAATGGTTCATTAGAAAAAATTTATTTAAACGGAGATCTAGAACAAAGAGTAGCAAACAATCTTAACATTAGTTTTGCAGGGGTAGAAGGAGAAAGCTTACTTTTAGGAATTAATAATAAAATCGCAGTTTCCTCAGGTTCAGCATGTACTTCATCCTCTTTAGAAGGTTCCTATGTTTTAAGGGCATTAGGGGTAGAAGAAGATCTAGCACACACCTCAATTCGTATTGGATTTGGTAGGTTTACCACAAAAGAAGATGTTAAAATAGCACTAAACTGTTTAATACAAAGAGTTAAAAAATTAAGAGAAATTAGTCCAATTTGGGATATGATACAAGCAGGAGTTGATTTAAAATCGATTAAATGGGTAGGTCATTAAAACACCCCCCCCCCCCAATAGATAACACACCAACAAACATATAACCAGTAATTTAATTTTTATCAAAGGAGTAAATCAAATGGCATACAGTAAAAAAGTTATAGATCATTACGAAAACCCAAGAAATGTAGGATCATTATCAGAAGATAAACAGTCCGTAGGAACAGCAATAGTAGGAGCTCCTGCTTGCGGAGATGTCATGAAATTACAAGTAGAAATAGAAGATGGTATCATAAAAGATGCAAAATTTAAAACCTTCGGTTGTGGTTCAGCAATAGCATCTTCATCCCTTATTACAGAGCTTGTAAAAGGCAAATCAGTAGATGAAGCATTAAAAATAAAAAATCAAGATATAGCAGACGAATTAGAATTACCACCAGTTAAAATTCACTGTTCTATTTTAGCAGAAGATGCAATTAAAGCAGCAATCAATAATTATAAAGAAAAAAATCAACAGTAAAAAATTTGTTATTACCATGCAAATACTAAATGTAACAGATAAAGCTAAAAATAAAGTTATTGAGCTTTTAAATCAAAAAGATAAACAACCATTAGGAATAAGGCTATCACTTATAACTAAGGGTTGTTCTGGGCTATCTTGGAGATTAGAATTTATAGAAGAAGCAATAAAGGGAGATGAAATAGTTAAAATAAACGAAAACATAAACCTTTATATAGATAAAAAAGCAATGCTTTTTATTTTAGGCTCAAACATGGATTATCAAGAAAACGAATTAGAATCAGGTTTTATTTTCTTTAATCCAAACGAAAATGGTAAATGCGGTTGTGGAAAATCTTTTTATGTTTAATTATCACAAAAACAGAAAATATTTAAAATGTTAGAATTTATATTTTGTAGTAACTGTAATAAATCTTTTGATTTTTATCAAACAAATTACATTTGTAACCATTGCAATTTTTTAAATCCACTAGATTTATCAAAAACAAACTATTACAATTATTTATCCCTTTTACCAATCTACAATCTTAATCAACAAGATTTAGAAAATAATTATTTAACACTTTCCATTAAAGTCCATCCAGATAATTTTATCAAAAAAAGTCAAACAGAAAAAATCAATAGTTTTTCCCATAGTGTATATTTAAACGAAAGTTACAACATTTTAAAAGACGACTATAAAAGAATAGAGTATCTTTACCTTTTAAAAACAAATCATAAAATTTTAACAGAAGAAGATAAAAACACAAACGAAATTAACCTAGAATTTTTTGAATTAAACCTTCAAATAGAACAAGAACAAAACAAACCTCAATTATTAATCTTACAAAAAAATTTATTAGCAAAACAACAAACCTATTTATTAAATATAGAACAAGCTTTTAATAACGCAAATTATCAAATTGTAAAATCAAATTATATTTACTTAAAATATCTTAACAATATTATTTTAACTATAAAACTAAAACTAACTTAATAAAGGTTAAATCAAAGAGAAACTAACATGTTAATTAATATAGAAGATAACCTAAAAGATAACAAACATAAAAATCAAGAAGAATATGCAATAGGAATAGATTTAGGAACAACAAACTCTTTAATTTCCTATGTTAATAAAGATGGTATTTGTAAAATCATTCCAATTAATAACAGTCAAAATTCAAGCAAAACAAACAATTACCTTCCTTCAATTTTATTTATAGAGCAAACACATAATTCACAGTCAACTAAAATTTTTGTAGGCGAAGAAGCAATTTATTATGCAAATTTAAAGAATCAACCCTATATTAAATCAATTAAAAGATTCATGG
>JBIIMR010000074.1:0-5614 GCA_044337895.1 Alphaproteobacteria bacterium | reverse complement strand
TTATCCATTTAATTTTTACCTAATACAACATAACTGACAAAAATATCCCCCCTGAGAAACTCCCAAAACACCCACACAAAATTATTTATACAATATTATAATTGACATTTAAACAAATTTTTTATACAATATAATCATAACAGGTTATTTATTGGTATGCGAACTTAGGGAAATAGACCAACTTAGGGAAATAGACCTTAGTTGAGTTCACAAAACCCTTGCATAGGGTGTAAGTACTATGCAATTTTAATTTATTTATTCTAATTATTACAATTTATATAATAATTTAGTATTAAAAAAACTCCAACTGAGTATTATTTTTATATTCGGTTTCCATTTTTCCATTAATAATATTTTCAGTTAAACCAAACTGTTTATCTGTTAAATAAAATAACATCACATTCCCCGCTGGTGGAACATGGGACTTTAAATTTTTCGCCGTTGCCATTCCTTGTAAAAAAGAAGGAAAAAATTTAGCATAAACAGAAAATTGTAATTGCATAAATCCATTTTTAATTAATAAAGATCTAAATCTTGAATATCTTTTTCTATCTAATTTTTCTAAAGTTGGTAAATCAAAAGTTGCCAATATCCACATTGTTTTATACCTATTATTTTGTAATTCCATTTTAAATATTCCATACATAAGCACATAAAAATATACATAAATGAATATATACAGCAAAACAGTTAATAAAATCTTAACAACTTTAAATAGCAGTAAAATTATCGGTTAAATCTTTTACATCAACCCTAAATTCAACATTGGGTAACAAAAATAATCCATTATTTTTTTCTAAAATATTACAAAAAGTATCTATAGAATGGGCCATTCCATTAATAATTTTATAGGTTTTTTTACCCAATTTAACTTCTAGGTCATAGATTTTAGTTAATAAAGCTTTTTTTAAAGCAGGATTAAGCTCACCTTGCAATAAAAATTCTTTATTATTCATCAAAACTTCTATAACAATCAAATCAACAAGATACCTATAGGGTTCAACCATATCTTCCACTAAGTTAAAAGCATTATCTTTTCTGGAGTGCCAAAGCCCAAAGGATAAAATCAAACCATTACTTGCTAAAGTTCTTGCCATCATTGCCCTTATAATTGCATAACCATAATTTAAACAAATATTGATAATATGCTTAGCATTTTGTTTTTCCCTTAATAGAGATTCTTCCTTAAAAATAGCAAAATAATCATTAAAATAATATTTAGCTGCTAATGCTTCTGTATTTTCAAAATCCCCAATAATAACTTCATCTACTAAATTTAAAATTGTTTTTGCATTTGGCATTTTATGTGTTTCTAATACTAAATACTGCCCCATAATTTTACTTTTAATAACATTCATCCACAATCTTTTATACAAAAAAGAATCAAAATTCTTTGCTTGTAAGTATGGCCTATTTGCCGCTTTTTTATTTAAAACATTAGAAAAACACATAGAAACAGGCAAATAATTATTATCTACAAATACAATTATCCCGCCTTGCTCTGCCATCAAAGCTATACAAGCAGTAGATATACTAGAACGATTATTGGCAATAATCAATACCATAATATCACACACCGCCACATAATTTTCTTGCTTGGTAGCAATATTTACAATTTTTAACCTTGCAGTTTCTAAAGAAATTGTTGAGGGATTCTCTATTGCAATAATTTTATTTCCTGCCAATTTTTAAATCCCCCCACATATTAAACTTATATTTTATTTAAGACTTATAATTTTTTGCACCCAAACCATTTATTTTACAATCTTCAATATGCTCTTTTTTATAACAGATTCTAATAAAGTTTTTTTCTTTTTCTAAAATTATCACTTTATATAAATTATTTTCAATTATTGCTTCTAGTTCTTTTTTTTCCCTATCCTTAATGTCAGATTTGTCTAATAATTTTTTAATACTTCCCTGAATTTTAACTAAACTATCAAAACTATTAGTCTCTGTAATTTCCTTTACTTTAACCCCTTTTTTAATTGCTAAATTATCTGCAAAAGAAGTACACAAATAAAATTTTCCCTTACCTTTTTCTACTCCTTTAGGCTCATAATAAATAATATCTTGCTGAAATAAAAATCTAACCCCCTTTTCAAACCCTAATTTTTTATTTTTTCTCTCCTCACTATATTTTGTATAAGCTAAATTTGTAAGTATTTCAACATTAGTAGAGCTAATTTTAGCACAGTTATAACCAGCAGAAATTTGCACCGCATTGTTATTTACTTTATATAAATCTTTACCATGATTATACTGAACAGGACCATTACCCTCAAAAACAACCCTAACTTTTTTAACTATATTTTTAGTTTTAACAGGAAACCTAACCCCATACTCAATTTTTTTAGTTTCATGATTTTCCAAACCACACAAAGCAGCTCTTATTAAACTATCTTCTTTCAAGGCTCTATCTATTTTTAATTTTGCTAAATCATCATCCTTAATTTTATAATAATTTTCTTCAAATTGCTTAATGATTTCTTTTTTTATATCCCCACCAACAATCTTTTTTTCTAAATTTTTTAAAGTTTTAGCATAATCAGAATCAACCAATTTCCCTAAATCTACTCTAGTAATTAAAGTTAAAGGCAAATCGGCTTTTTCTTTATTATTATTTTTAATTTGTTCATAAATTTCTGCCCTTTGTTTGTGTTTTTTAAATCCTGCTTTTAAAGAATAAACCCCTTCCTTAACGAATTCTTTATTAGCAAATCTATCGGGCTTGTGCCACACAACATAATTAGTTAATTTTTCTTTTAATTGATTTCTAAAACTCTCTTTAAACTCCAAAAATTCTTTACTCTCTGTAAATTCAATAACCTCTTTAGAACTACCATTATTATATATAATAGTTTTTAAGATATCTTTCCAAAAATCATTTTCAAACAAAGATGTTTCCTTAACTTCCCCTGTAACGGAATCATATTTTTTATAAGCATCATGCAAAGAACCTACTTTAGCATAATATGTTTGCGCTCTAGTAATTAAAGATCTAGAAACAATAGCAATCATTGCCGCATCAATTAGATGGTGCCTGTGGTCTATTCTTTTATAAAAATTAAAATCAGCAAATTTCTTTAATCCCCTGTGCTCTGCTTTTTCTTGAATAACTTCCCTTAATTTACCTTCTTTTGTATAATTATCCATGCCTGAGTTATTGTAAATCGCTCGTTTTTCAGATTCAATTTCCTCTTTCAAAGCTTTAGTATAAAAATTACCTTCTTCATTAATTAAAGGCTTATGTTCTTCTTCCCTAATTTTTTCTAATAGATTATCCACCCCCATATGTTTTCTTAAAAAAGCTGTAATTTTACCACTGGTTACATTAATGTCATGGGTTTCTTTTCCATTTTCATCCTTTCCCATAGTTAAAGGCTCTAACCATTTAAGTAAAAATTTTCCAATATAAGAAGTTTCATTAAAAGCTCTTTCCATTGCTTCCATATCTGTTTCTTTAGGATCTTCTTTCAACTCTAATCTTGCAATTTTTTTACAGAAATAACAGAAACATTTACCCTTTTTTTTATGATCCCTTTCTTGTAGTTTATTTTTCTCTAAATGTTTTATAAGGGAGTTCACAGAATCTTCTTTAACTGTAGAGTTTTTAATTGCCTGTTGAGGAGTTTTATCACTTTTTTTATTATTACAACTAAAACAAGCAAGAACCTTATTGTATAAAGAATTACTTCCACCAAGTGAGGTTGGAATAATATGGTCAACCTGAGATTCATTCACCATATCAGACATAGAAAACACCCTAGAGCAATAAGCACACACTTTACCTTGTTCTTCCCATAGTTTCCATTTTTCTAAATTTCTTGAATTAGCAGTGATGTTATTTTCAACCATAACTGCGAAAAATTTTTCATTTTCTTTTTTCTTTTTATTATTTTCACTATTAATTGCATTTCTTTCACTTGGAGGGGTTTTCATCTCCCTTGTTACTTCTACATTAATTTTTACAAATTTATTTTTAATTTTATTATCTTTATTATCTTTATCATCTTCTTTCATATTATATGCAATATCTAATTTTTTAATTGCCTCTAGGATTGCTTTTTTTAGTTCTTCTAAACTTCTTTTTACAATAGGATTCTTAATACCAAATTTTTCAATACTCTCTAGGGTTGTAGATTCTTCTTTTTTATCAAAAAAACCTGAATCTGTTTGCTCTTTTTTAATTACAATAGTTTTAATATCATTATCTTCACTTTTATCTTCTTTTTTAGAGTAAAAATTGTCATATAAGTCTTTATTTAAGAATGAATCCGCAAAAATTTTAGTTGCAGTAATACCCATTTCAGATCTACCACTGTCTAAGCCTTCTTTATCTTTTTTACTAGTTAAGAGTTCAAAAAAACTACATTCACGAAGTTTCATTAACATATTAAAAACATGTTCAACATAATCTTTCTTTGTATTACTATCTAAAATAGCATCTCCATAGCAAAAGTCCTCAATATTTTTTCTAATACCAGATTCATCCATATAAAATTCATCCCTATTTGCAAGTAAAGACCAATAATTCAAAATGCCCTCTTGAATCAGCTCTCCATATACAAACTCAAATTTTTTATTATTATTTCGATTATTATTTGGATTATTGTTATCATCAACAATCATACACAAATTAATTTCAATCTTGTTATTATATTTATCTTTTAAATTTAAAAATTCTTCTAAAAACTCTTTATCCTCTGTTTGCTTAACCTTAGAATTTAATTTATAAAAATAAGATAAAGTTTTGCTTGCGATTATTTCAAATTTACCCCTACTTGCCCAACTATCATGGCTAAACATAGTATTTGAATCAAATGAAAACTCAGGCAATGAATATATTTCTTCTGTAGTTATAAAGTTTTTTTCACCTTTTTTAACAACCTCATCCAACATAGATTTAATTTTTAAAACTTGCTGCAAAGTTAATTTTTGCTTAGATTTTTCTTTATATTTTACAATTCTTAAATCCATAATTTTTTGTAAAGTTCTATACTCATTAAAAATAATACTTACCTTAGGTAAAGCATATTGAGCATTAACAAAACTACATCTTCCAATTGTATTTTTATCCCAAATTACAGGTCTTTGATAAAAAGTAGCATAATAAATTGCATCTAAATATTTATTGATATCATCTTGTAAAACACCTGCAAAAAATTTTTTATTTTCAATTTTATAATCTTTTTCAAAATCCACATATTTTAATTTTAACTTAGCATCCCTACAATCAAAATATCCCCAATCTTTTTTCTTTTTATCATTTTGATGCTCTGCTTCAAATTTTTGTGCAAATTCAGATATTTCATCATTATCAAACATAATACAACAAAATTCTTGTTCTACAGTTTGCCTATCTAAAAAAGTTCCACCATCTTGTAAATTTCTCCAAGCAATACCATTTTTTTCAAAGGTTTCCCTTCTATATGATAATAACTCACCAAAAGTTTTTAAATCTTTCATAGCTGTTTTAGTTAAGGCAATTCCAGTTTTTACCTTACCATCAGAATTCAAATCACCTTTATAACCCCTATTTTTTACTAAATGTAATATTACCCTTGCAAGTTCAGGTAAAGATAATTTTTCTTTAACAGCTGCTGCTCTTAAA